>CALDSL010000508.1 GCA_937920255.1 uncultured Anaerolineaceae bacterium
ATGGTCCAGTATTCTTTGGGCACAAAGGCGTCGATCTCGTTTTCACGGTCGACGATCAGCCGCAGCGCCACCGACTGCACCCGCCCGGCTGAAAGCCGGCTGCGCACCTTCTCCCACAAAATTGGGCTGATGCTGTAACCCACCAGGCGGTCGAGGATGCGCCGCGCCTGCTGGGCGTCCACCAGATCCATATTAATATCGCGCGGGTTCGAAAACGCTTCAGCCACCGCGGGTTGGGTGATTTCGTGGAACACCACACGGCGCGAAATCTTGGGATCAATCGCCGCGGCTTCCATCAGATGCCAGGCGATGGCCTCGCCTTCACGATCCGGGTCGGTTGCCAGGTAGATCTCTTCGGCCTTGGACGCCAGCTCTTTCAGCTCTTTCACCACCTGGCGCTTTTCGTTGGGCACGCGATACTTGGGCTTGAAATCATTATCCACATCCACCGAGAGTTCCGAGCGCAACAAATCGCGCACGTGGCCGACCGAGGCACGCACGGTATAGTTCTTCCCCAGAAAACGCCCGACGGTGCGAGCCTTGGCCGGCGATTCGACGATCACCAGCTTGCCGCGGCGTTCAGGGCCTTTCTCTTTCTCTTTAGCAGGGGCTTTCATCCCGGCGTGGGCTTCGGTGCGGCCGGTGCGGTACAGGCGCGTGCCGCACACCGGGCAAACGCCGCGCGTGACCGGCGCGCCGGCCGCGTTAAAATCCGCCACTGGGTTGTTCATCTCTCGTTTTGTCTTGCACTTGATGCAGTAGGCTTCCAAAATGACGTACTCCTCTATAGATACTGGTTTTTTCCCGTTGCCTTGAGCGCATTGACAACTTCACGTACTTTTTGCGCTTTATCCCGCGGGCAAACCAGAATCGCGTTCCCGGTGTCCACGATGACCAGATCGCTGGCGCCAATCGTGACGATCATCCGGTCGGGGCGTTCAGCGCAGATGAGCGAATTGGATGTTTCTAATCCAAAATGCTGAGCACCCAGGATGATATTACCATTCTCATCGCTTGGCAAGACATCAAAAATGGAATCCCAGCTACCCACGTCGCTCCAGCCCAACCCACGCGCGGGCAGCATGGCCACCTGAGCGGCTTTTTCCATGATGCCGTAATCGATGGTCTGTGTCTTGATCTTCGGCCATACGGCGTGAATGACCGCGTCGCGCTGCTCGCCGCTCCAGGCCGCGCTGATCTCGTTGAGGCCGGCCATCAGATCGGGCATATTGGCGGCAAACTCCTCCAGAATCCGGTCGACGCGCCAGATGAACATGCCTGAGTTCCAGAAGTGATCGCCGCGGGCAAGAAATTCGCGCGCCTGTTCCTCACCCGGTTTTTCCTTGAACCGCACCACGCGGTAGGCCTCATGCCCGCCGTATGCGCCCAGCAACGCGCCCTGCTGTACGTAGCCATAACCGGTGGCGGCAAAGCTGGGGTCGATGCCCAGGGTCACCAGAAAGCCATCCTGCGCCACCTGATTGGCCGACCGCAGCAGATCGCGGAACAGATCCTGGTTCTGGATGAAATGATCGGCGGTCAGAATGGCCATCACGCCCTGCGGGTCGCGCTGGCGCACAGCCACCGCGGCATAGCCCACGACTGAAGCCGTGCCGCGCGGCATGGGTTCGATCAGATAATTTTCAGCCGGTATTTCCGGCGACTGCTGCTGGAGCAAAGCCGCCTGTTCAGCCACGGTTACCACGTAAATATTTTCGGGCGGGAACAGGCCCTGCAGGCGGTTGACCGCCATCTGAAACAGGCTATCCTCGCCGCCCAATCGCAGCATCTGCTTGGGACGGTCATGCCGGGAAAGCGGCCACAAGCGCGTGCCCCCGCCGCCGGCCATGATGACGGCATAAAAATGCTCTTTCATTTAATTCCCCTCCTGTGAATATGGCGCCGGTGTCTCGCGAACCCCCACATAATTCATCCCACCCACCTGGCGCACCATCCCCTTGAGCTCCATGAGCGCGAGTGTAGCCGATACTT
>CALDSL010000509.1 GCA_937920255.1 uncultured Anaerolineaceae bacterium
ATCATCAACCCATTCATCGACCGCATCCTGGCCGGCTTCATCCCCTGGCAGGTGATCCGCGATCTGTTTGGCGGCGAATTTGGGCTGATCACGCTGGGCGTACGCTATGCCGTGGCGATTGTGCTACCGATTGTGGGCACGTTTTTCCTGGCTTTCTCGGTGATCGAGGACAGCGGCTACCTGCCCCGGCTGGCCATGCTGATCGACCGGGTGTTCAAAAAAATCGGGCTGACCGGCCGCGCGGTGATCCCCATGGTGCTCGGGTTTGGTTGCGACACCATGGCGACGATCGTCACGCGCACGCTGGAAACCCGCCGCGAGCGCATGCTGGCCACCATTCTGTTATCGCTGGCGATACCCTGCTCGGCGCAACTGGGCGTGATGCTGGGCCTGCTCAACGGCAACCCGGCCCTGCTGCTGGTGTGGACCGGCATCATCGGCGGCGTGTTCTTGCTGGTGGGTTGGGCGTCGGCCAAACTCATGCCGGGTGAACGGCCCACATTCTACATGGAGCTGCCGCCCCTGCGGCTTCCGTCCTTGCGCAATGTGCTGGTGAAAACCTATACGCGCATGGAATGGTACCTGCGCGAGGTATTCCCGCTGTTCCTGCTGGCCAGCATCATCATCTGGGTCGGCCAGCTCACCGGCCTGTTTGACCTGGGGCTGAAAGCGCTTACCCCGCTCGTGCGCGTGCTCGGCCTGCCGGATGCGACCGCCCAGGCATTCCTGTTCGGCTTTTTCCGTCGCGATTACGGCGCGGCCGGGCTGTACGACATGCGCGCGATGATGTCCAACGCACAGATCCTGGTTTCCACCGTGACCATGACCCTGTTTATCCCGTGCGTAGCCCAGTTGGCCGTAACGGTGAAGGAGCGCGGTTGGAAAGCTGCCCTGGGCATCGTCGCCTTCATCTTCCCATTTGCGCTGCTGGTGGGCTACCTGCTGCACCTGGCGCTGAACCTGCTTGGGATTGAATAACATGCAACGCTGTGACTTTTGTGGTTTTGAGTTTGACCCGGCCTGCTCGCTGGAAGGCGGCTGCAAGGGATGCCCGCTGGCCAATGGCTGCTCCAAGGTGGTCTGCCCGCGCTGCGGGTATGAAATGCTGCCCGAAGCAAAACTGGTCGGCTTTATCCGCCAGATACGTGAAAAGATCGGCGCCGACCGCAAGAGCGCCGCACCCAGGAGAACCCAATCATGAAAATTGGTGAAAACGCCCAGGAACGCCTGGAAATATTGTGGATGGTCACCGAAGAGAACGGCGTTCAGGAAGAAGTACCCCTTTCGACGGGCATGGACGCGGACGAAGAACTGCTTCAACTGGGTTTGGTTGTGAAACAAAACGGCGAGATGATGCTGACGGATGAAGGCCGCGCGCAGGCCGCGCAAGCCATTCGCCGCCACCGGCTGGCCGAACGCCTCCTCGCGGATGTGCTCACCACGGAAGAATCCATCCTGGACGACCGCGCCTGCGGTCTGGAGCACGCGCTGTTTGACGGCGTTGATGAAGCCATCTGCACCCTGTTGGGTCACCCGACGATTTGCCCACATGGCAAGCCGATCCCCCCTGGAGCGTGCTGCAAACAGATGCGCGCCTCGGTGAACCGGCTGATCTCGCCGATGACGGAACTGAAACCCGGCGCCACCGGACGCATCGCCTACATCCAGCTCAAAGATGGCCAGCGGTTGCAAAAATTGATGGCGATGGGCGTGCTGCCAGGCGTCAATGTGCGCGTGCTGCGCGACTACCCTGCGGTGGTATTTGAAGCTGGTTACAGCCAGTTTGCCATCGACGAAGACATCGCCGCCGATATCTACGTGCGCGTAAACCAGTAAACTCGCTGTCAAAGAGTACCCAAACGGGTCATTGAGCGCTGCGCGGACTGCATGCTATGATGCAGTCAATTGATCATCAGGAGAGAAAATGGACAGCGCAAATTATGTAGCCAGAGAAGAAGAATACGGCAACGAACTGGCGGAAGCCGAAGCCGTAGGCGAAATTGTACCCACAGAAAAAATGGACCTGGAAACCACCGTCATCCTCACCGAAGATAAGGTGGACACGGGCGGATAACGATTCCTTCTTCACCAGGCCGTCAGCTTCCAGATTTCCGGTTTCATTTCGGCCCCATCCACCCCAATTTCGGCGAAAATCAATACTGCACGCTTCAATGCTTCGAGCGATTGGTCCGCGCGGCCGGCCGCATGGTGAATATCGGCCAGGTTGTTGAGCAGGGCCGCTTCGCGGTGGCGGTCGCCAACCTGAACACTGATCGCCAGCGCCTG
>CALDSL010000510.1 GCA_937920255.1 uncultured Anaerolineaceae bacterium
AGGCGATGATCTGCTCGTTATCCACCTCGTGGAAGCGCAGGTTGTGGTTGGCGTGGAAGGCCGGGTTCTCGTGCCGGATCTGGTTGACCCGCCCGATCAAATCCTTCAGGCTGTCGGGCCGGTCGATGTCCCATTGCTTGATTTCGTACTTCTCCGAATCGAGGTACTCCTCGCGGCCGGGAGCGAGCGGGGTGTTGTCGCACAGCTCAAACGCCGCGCCGTAGATGCCATAGCTGGGACCGAGCGTGGCGGCCAGCACAAAGCGTGACATGAACGCCGGCCGTCCGCCGAACTGCAAAAACTCGGGCAGGATGTCGGGCGTGTTGGGCCACAGGTTGGGGCCGTTGAACTCGCGCACTTCGGTCTGGGTCAGCTCGGTCAGGTAGGTGGTCAGCTCCCATTTGGTGTTGCGCCACGGGAAGTAATTGTACGACTGGGTGAAGCCGCGTTTGGCCAGCCCATACAGCGCCGCCGGGCGCGTGAATGCCTCGGACAGAAAGATCGCTTCGGGGTATTCGCGCTTGACCTCGGCGATCAGCCACTCCCAGAAGGGGAAGGGCTTGGTGTGCGGATTGTCGATGCGGAAAATCTTCACCCCCTGCTCGGCCCAGTACAGGATCACGCTCTTCAGTTCATCCCACAGCGCGCGCCAGTCGGGGGTTTCAAAATCGAACGGGTAAATGTCCTGATACTTCTTGGGCGGGTTTTCGGCGTACTGGATCGTGCCGTCCGGGCGCTGGCGGAACCACTCGGGGTGCTCTTTGACGTAGGGGTGCTCCGGCGCGCACTGGAAGGCGATATCCAGCGCGATTTCGATGTTGTACTCGCGCGCGGCGTCCACCAGGTGGCGGAAATCTTCCAGCGTACCCAGCTCGGGGTGGATGGCCTTGTGCCCGCCTTCCGCTGCCCCGATGGCCCACGGGCTGCCGGGATCGCCGGGCGTGGGGGTGGTGGTGTTATTGCGCCCCTTGCGGAAGCTTGTGCCGATGGGATGGATGGGCGGCAGGTACAAAACGTCAAACCCCATCGACGCCACGTACGGCAGGCGCGCTTCCACATCCTTGAACGTGCCGTGCCTGCCCGGCTCGGCCGCGCACGAGCGCGGGAACAGCTCGTACCATGCGCCAAAACGCGCCCGCTCGCGGTCGACCACCACTTCCAGTTCTTTGGGATAGGTGGTGGCAAATTCGCGCGCGCCGTGAATGCTCATCAGCCGTGCCAGCTCGGGCGAGAGCGCGTGGTGCGCGGCGTCGCTGTCGCCGGTGCGCAGCGTTTCGGCGTAGGTCGACAGCCACTTCGCGTCGGTGCCCTCGGCTCCCTGCTGGGCTTTTTCGACCATCTCGGCACCAATCAGCAGGTCGACGGATACATCCTGCCCGGCGCTCACCCGCTTGGCCAGATCGCGCGCCCAGGTCTTGAAATGATCCACCCAGCCCTCGACCGTGTAACGGTAGCGCCCCATATTTTCCACGGGAAACGAAGCCCGCCAGCGGTCGTTGCCCAACGGCTCCATCGCCGCCCGGAACCAGCCATCTGAGCCCTGCTGGCGGTAGAGCAGCGCGGCCGAGATCGCGTCGTGCCCGTCGGTGAGAATCGTCGCCTCCACCACCACTTCATCGCCAATAATGCGCTTGATCGGAAATCGCCCGCAGTCGATCTCCGGGGTTACATTCTCAATAATGACCCGGTTTCTACCTTCCTCTGGCTGCATGTCAACCCTCCAACAAGACCTAAAGCGAACGGTACAGATCCAACGTGCGCTGGGCAATTGCGGTCCAGCTAAAGTGATCTTCCACGCGGCGGCGGCCGGCCAGGCCAAATTTTCGGCTCAGGTCGGGGTCGAGTGCCACGCGGTTGATCGCGGCGGCCAGGTCGGCGGAGAACTGCGCGGGGTCCACCGGATCGAAGCTGCCTTCTTTCAACTTCAAATCCACCAGCAGGCCGGTCTCGCCGGGCACCACCACCTCAGGGATGCCGCCCACCGCCGAGGCTACCACGGCGGTTTCGGTGGCCATAGCCTCCAGGTTGATGATGCCAAACGGTTCGTACACCGAAGGGCAGCAGAACACGGCCGCGTTCGAGTAGAACTGGATCACCTCGTCGCGCGGCAGCATCTCGCTGATCCAGATCACGCCCGGCCGGCCCTGGCTGACGGCTTCCACGCCGTCGGCCATTTCCCTACCAATCTCGGGGGTATCCGGCGCGCCGGCGCACAGCACCACCTGGATCGATGGGTCGATCTGCGGAATGGCATTGACCAGGTGAATGATGCCCTTCTGCCGCGTGACGCGCCCCACGAACAGCACGTACGGCTTGCTCGGGTCCACGCCGCGCCGCGCCAGCGCGTCGGTGGAAGGCGTCATGCGGTACTGCTGCAGGTCAATGCCGTTGTGGATCACGCGCACCTTGTTGGGGTCAACGTGCGGGAAGCAGCGCAGCACGTCGCTGCGCGTCTCCTGCGACACGGCGATCACCGCGTCGGCATCGTAAATGCCATTTTCCTCGATCCACGAGCTGAGGTGGTAGGCATTGCCCAACTGCTCGACCTTCCACGGGCGCAGCGGCTCGAGCGAGTGGGTGGTGAGCACAAACGGGATGCCCCACAGCTTCTTGGCCAGGAACCCGGCGAACTGCACGTACCAGGTATGCGCATGCACCACGCTGGCGTCCAGGGTATCTTTGGCCATGTGCAGGTTGCGGTACATGGCGTCCAGCGCGCCGCCGAAACGCGGATCGGTATTGGTTTTGGCTTCGGCCCAGGCCGGGTAACCCTTCACGCGCAGGTTGGGCCGATTCACGTCCTGGTCGCCAAAGCAGCGCACTTCCACCGGAACCAGCTTAGCCAGTTCCTGGCTCAAATATTCGACGTGCACGCCGGCGCCCCCGTAGATGGTGGGGGGATACTCGTTGGTAAAAAATGCCACCTTATGAATCTCTGCCATCGCTACCTCCTGCTGATGGTTTAATTATAGTGTTTTCCCCGGTCGGCACGGCGAAAAATCGCGCGCGGCATGAGGTATACTTTAGTAGAGGGAAATGCATATGAACACGACTTTACGACTATTTGAACACGGACAATCGGTCTGGTACGACAACATTCAGCGCGGCCTGCTGAAAAACGGCGAATTGGCCGGGATGGTCGAGCGCGGTGAAATTCGCGGGGTGACTTCCAACCCGACCATCTTTATGAACGCGATCACAAAGTCGAAAGATTACGACGACAGCCTGCCGCCGCTGCTCGATGCCGGCCTGACCGATTTGCAAACGTTCTTCGCCCTGGCCATCGAAGATATCCAGGCCGCGGCGGATCTGTTCGCGCCGCTCTATCGCGAATCGGACGGCGGGGATGGCTACGTCAGCCTGGAGGTCAGCCCGTTTCTGGCCAACGAAACTGAGAGCACGCTGGTGCAGGCCAAAGACCTGTGGCAGCGCGTCGACCGGCCCAACCTGATGATCAAAATCCCGGCCACCCGCGCCGGGCTGCCGGCCATCACCGCGGCGATCGCGGCCGGCATCAACGTCAACGTGACGCTGATCTTCTCGCTCGAGCGCTACCGCGAGGTGATGGAAGCCTACCTGGCGGGGCTGGAGAAACGCGTTGAGGGCGATTTGCCCATCGACCGCATCGCTTCGGTGGCGTCGTTCTTCGTATCGCGCGTCGACACCAACATCGACCCGCGCCTGCAGCAAATCGTCGACCAGGGCGGCGCGGATGCGCCCAAGGCTAAAGCCCTGCTGGGCAAGGCCGCCATCGCCAACGCCAAACTGGCCTACGAAGCCTTCCGGCAGGTGTTCACCTCCGAACGCTTCCTCAAGCTCAAGGCCAAAGGCGCGCGCGTGCAGCGCCCGCTATGGGCCTCCACCAGCACCAAAAACCCGGCCTACCGCGACGTGATGTACGTGGAAGAGCTGATCGGGCCGGACACGGTGAATACCATGCCGCCCCAGACGGTGATCGCCTTCCTCGACCACGGCCAGGTACGCCCCAGCCTGGAAGAAGACCTCGAGGGCGCGCGCCAGGTGTTGGTTGATCTCGAATCACTGGGGATTTCGATGGACGAAGTCACCGACACGTTGGAGAAAGAAGGCGTGCAGTCCTTCTCGGACGCGTTTGGCGTGCTGCTGCAGGCCATCGCCGCGCGCCGCCAGGCGGCCGCTGCCTAGCCGCAACCGCGCAATCCAGCCGCCCGAGCACATCGCCGGGCGGCTTTTTTTGTCCGGTGGTTTGTTTTGTA
>CALDSL010000511.1 GCA_937920255.1 uncultured Anaerolineaceae bacterium
AGCTGTAGAGATAATCCAATGCTTGCTGGTATGCACTTTCCAGGTTGTCCATCCTAACACCTCTCTGCGGCTGGTCCCCGCGATCACCAGATGAGTAACCTGGAAATTGTACTCGCCGTGTACCCTTTTCGCAAGAATTGAAGACGGAACAAGGCAATCCGTATGGAATTACACTGCGTTCCAGGCGTCCTGCAGCGCGCGATAATCCAACAAGATAATCCCTTCTTGATCGATCAGGTCTTTCGCCTGTTGAGACACCCAAAAATCATAATCGGTTTGCCGGAAGTGATTGCCATCCGGCTCCAATGCCTGCAACTCGGAACAATCTATTCCGGGATGCACTGCCCATTCGCTCAGACCAGGCGGTAATGTTCGCAGCAACATGGCGTAGCGGCTGGCTTTCGTGGCAGGGTCGAGGCTGGAACTATCGAGAAAATCGTAATCGTTGGTCGGGAAACCCTGGCTCTGCAACTTAGAAATGAACGATTTCCCAAAAACGCGGAGCGCCAATCGATATTCTCTGGCCAACCGGAACATCAGATCATAAATATCCTCCCTGCCATTGATGCGCAGCGTATGCCAATCCAACTGGGCAGGCTTGAGCCCGGCTTCGAGCACGCGTCCAATCTGCGCCCGGAACTCGAGTTCCAGTTGCAACAAATCAACCCTGTTGAGAAATTCGTTCATTTGTTCATAGCGATAGAAGTAGCCTGATTGATTTACCAGGGTGGGGACCTTCTCGCGGCAGGTAATTGGGCCCCAGTAATAATCCATCGCGTCACTGAGAACGGTGAGGTGAACCCCAAATGAGATCTCCGGATGCTCCTGGAGAAAACGCATCGCATGCGATGCCCAGGGACAGGGTACCATCAAGCTCGTGGATTGAACCAGACCCGCATGCAAGGCCTGGATGATGGCTTCATTGGTTGCGTTACACATCCCAAGATCATCCGCATTCACGATTAACAGCCGCGTATCTTCGGGATAGCCCAACAGCCTGTTTGTTTGGCCATGTGTCTTCCATGTCATCGCTCTGGCCTCCTTTATCCGTGCTGGCAAATTCTTTCTTCAGTTTCCCCATTATAGGATCTTCCTCTTTCACTGCCACACCTTCTTCGGTAAGAAACCAATGTCGGCCGTGCCGCCATTCGTTCAGATCGAAAATCTTCTATAATCAGTACCAGAATGACATCCATTGGCCTGCTCACCCTACACCTGCAACTGCCCGGCTGCAACTCGCTCAAGGAGAAGCGCAGTATTATCAAGCCGATCCTGGCGCGGCTGCCGCGCGAATTCAACGTCTCGGCCGCCGAGGTTGACCGGCAGGATGCCTGGCGCGAGGCGGTGCTGGCCTGCACGGTGGTCAGCAGCGACCCCACGCAAACGATGCGTGTTTTGCAGCAGGTGCTGGCATACGTGGAGAGCAACTGGCCGGATGCCCCCATTGTGGATCAAAAAATTGAACTGATCTGACCGCAGCGCAAGGAGAGAAAAAGCATGGATCTGAAACTGAACGGCAAGATTGCCCTGGTGACCGGCTCGAGCAGTGGGTTGGGGTTCGCGGCGGCGCGGCTGCTGGCGCAGGAAGGCGCGCGGGTGGCAATGAACGCGCGCAGCCCGGAAAAACTGGACAACGCGGCGGAAACCATCCACGCCGAGACCGGCGCGGAAGTGCTGGCCGTGCGCGGCGACCTGACCGAGCACCCGGTGGCGGCGCAGGTGATCCACGCGGTGGCCAGCAAGTGGGGTGGGCTGGATCTCCTCATCGCCAATGCCGGCGGACCTCCGCCCGGGCGCTTTGAAATACTCAGCGATGAAGCCTGGCAGGAAGCGCTGGAACTGTCTTTTCTCAGCCAGGTGCGGCTGATCCGCGCGGCGCTGCCTTATTTGCGCAAGTCCGAGGCCCCAGCGGTGCTGACGGTGACGTCCTACTCGGTCAAGCAGCCCATTCCCAACCTGGTGCTCTCCAACAGCGTGCGGCTGGCCACCATTGGGCTGACCAAAACGTTGGCCACCGAGCTGGGCAAGGAGCAGATCCGCTTCAATTCCATCCTCCCCGGCTGGACTGAGACCGGGCGGGTGCAGACCCTGATGGAAAACCGCGCCAAAACCAACCAGACCAGCATAGAGGAAGAATTCCAGCGCCAGGCGTCGGAAAGCCCACTGGGGCGCATGGCCCAGCCGGAAGAATTCGCGGCCGCGGCGGTATTCCTCGTTTCGCCGGCCGCCTCGTACATCAACGGGGTGATGCTGCAGGTCGACGGTGGAATCGTCAAGGGCACGCTGTAACGTTTCGAATTCTGACAATATCAGGTAAAATTGAGCCCAACACGCGTTATTTCACGCCATCAAGGAGAGCTGTTTGGTGCTTCACCCCCGAGAGATTGAAGACCGCCTCGAGCGGATCTTATTAACTGTGCAAAAACCCGGGCGTTATACCGGCGGCGAGTTGAATCAAGTGGTCAAGGATTGGGAAGGGGCGTCCACGCGCGTGGCGCTGGTTTTCCCCGATCTGTATGACATCGGCGTGCCCAACCTGGGGCTGGCGATTTTATACGACCTGCTGAACAAGCGCGATGACGTGCTGGCCGAGCGCGCCTACTGCCCGTGGACGGATATGGAAACCGCCATGCGCGCGGCGGGCATCCCGCTCTACAGCCTGGAGAGCAAGCACGCCCTGGCCGATTTTGACATCATCGGCTATACCCTGCCGTACGAGACGCTCTACACCAACCTGCTCAACAGCCTGGATCTGGCCGGGCTGCCGCTGTTCAGCGCCGAGCGCGGCGCGGCGCACCCGCTGGTGATTGCAGGCGGGCATGCGGCCTTCAACCCGGAACCGGTGGCTCCGTTCGTGGATGCCTTCGTCATCGGTGAAGGCGAGGAAGTGATGGGCGAGATCGTCGACGCGCACCAGGCCTGGAAGCACAGCGGAGGGGAGCGCGCTGCGTTGCTGCGCCGGCTGGCGCAGATCGACGGCGTGTACGTGCCCGCGCTGTACGATGTGCGTTATCACCCGGACGGCACCGTTGCCGCCGTGGTACCGCTGTGCGCGGAAGCGCCGGCGGTCATCACCAAACGGCTGGTGGGCTTGCTGCCTCCCCCGGTGACCAATTTCCTCGTGCCCAATGTGGATGTGGTGCACAACCGCGTGGCAGTCGAGATCATGCGCGGCTGCACCCGCGGCTGCCGTTTCTGCCACGCCGGCATGATCAGCCGCCCGGTGCGCGAGCGCCCGGTGGATCAGGTGCTGGACGCGATTGAAGCCTCGCTGGCCGCCACCGGTTACGAGGAAGTTGGGCTGTTGTCACTATCCTCTTCTGACTACACGAATATCGTCGATCTGGTGCAAAAGGTCAGCCAGCGTTTCAACGGCAAGAACCTGTCGGTGTCGCTGCCCTCGCTGCGCATCGACTCGTTTTCTGTCAGCCTGATGGACGAATTGAAAGAGCTGCGCCCGGGCGGCGGGTTCACCCTGGCGCCCGAAGCCGCCAGCGAGCGCATGCGCCGCACGATCAACAAGTTCGTCACCACCGAGCAACTGCTGGACACCGCGCGCGATATTTACGCCCACGGCTGGACGACGATCAAGCTGTATTTTATGATCGGCCACCCGCTGGAAACGTTGGAAGATGTGCAGGCGATTGCCGACTTGTGTAAAGCCGTGCTGGCCGAAGGTCGCAAAGTAGTTGGCCGTAAGGCGAAGGTGAACGCGGGTGTCTCCACCTTTATTCCCAAGCCGCACACCCCCTTCCAATGGGTATCCTGCGACTCGATGGACGCCATCGCCGAGAAGCTGGCGCTGCTCAAATCCACGCTGCGCGACCCGGGCATCAAGCTCACCTGGTCTGAGCCCAACGTGACCCTGCTGGAAGCCTGGCTGTCACGCGGCGACCGGCGCATGAGCGCGGTGATCCACCGCGCCTGGCAGAATGGCACCAAATTCGACGCTTGGCAGGAGCATTTCGACATCGACGCCTGGTACCGGGCGTTTGAGGCCGAGGCGCTGGACCCCAACTTCTACAGCCACCGCGCCCGCGGGCTGGAGGAAGTGCTGCCGTGGGATCACATCAACAGCGGAGTGCGCAAGAGCTACCTGAAGCAGGATTACCAGTGGAGCCAGGATCTGCGCTTCCGCGAGGACTGCCGCGAGCAGTGCTTCGCGTGCGGAATCCTGCCCGGTTTTAACGATATGCGCGCCGGGCTACCCGACGACGCATGGAAATGCCCGCCTGTCAAAGGCAAGAAACGCATACCCGCATGAACGAATCCTCTCAGACATCCGCTCCGGTTGAAACCATCGCGCTGACCCGCGTGCGCATCACCTTTGGCAAGCTGGAAACCATGCGCTACGTGGGCAACCTGGACATGCACACGGTGTGGGAACGCACGTTGCGCCGCGCCGCGCTGCCGCTGGCCTACACCAAAGGGTTCAACCCACGCCCGCGCTTTCAGATCGCCGCCTCGCTGCCGATGGGCGCCACCAGCCGCTGCGAAATCATCGATGTGTGGCTGGAGCAGCCGCCCGCGCTGGAAGAGATCCAGGCGCGGCTGCAGCGCAGCGCCCCACCCGGCCTGCTGGTGGTGGCAGTCGAAGAAGTGCCGCTGCAGTCTCCCGCCATGCAAACCCAGCTGCTTGCCGCCGAGTTTGAGGTGACCCTGCTGGATGCGCCCCCTGCGGGGGAACTCGACCGGCGCATTACTGAGCTGCGCGCGGCGGAGACACTCCCGCGCCAGTGGCGCGGCAAGGCCTACGACTTGCGCCCGCTGGTGGAGGAGATTGAACGGTTGGCGGGCGAACCGCCGCGGCTGTTCCTGCGCCTGAGCGCGCGCGAGGGCGCCACCGGTCGACCGGAAGAAGTGCTCTCCGCCCTGGGCCTCGACCAGCTTTCCGGCCGCGTGCAGCGCACGAAGCTGATATTTCCGCTATAATCATTTCATCCGTTCGAAATTGATAAGGGGAAAACCAATGGGACTTTTCTTATCCATCTTCTTTGGCTTTGTTCCCATGTTCATCTTCGCTGCGTTCGCGTACTGGCTCGACCGGTATGAAAAAGAGCCGCGCATGCTGCTCGGAGGCGTGTTTATCTGGGGGGCGGTCATCGCCGCCGGGGTAGCCTTTTTGGTCAATACCGGGCTGGGGATGGGCGTGTACCTGTTTACCCAGTCGGATGTCGCCACCGAACTGACTACCGGCTCGCTCATCGCACCCATCGTGGAAGAAACACTCAAAGGGCTGGGGGTCCTGCTCGTTTTCCTGCTCTTCCGGCGCGAGTTTGACTCGGTTCTGGACGGCATCATCTACGCCGGGATCGTGGCGATGGGTTTTGCCGCCACCGAAAACGTCTACTATATTTATAACTACGGTTTCCTCGAGGACGGAATGTCCGGGTTGTTTGGCATGGTGGTCGTGCGCGTGCTACTGGTGGGCTGGCAGCATCCGTTTTACACCGCATTCATCGGCATCGGGTTGGCAGTGGCGCGTATGAACCGCAACATGCTGGTGAAATTCGCGGCCCCGCTGATCGGCTGGTTTGTGGCAGTCAGCACACATGCGCTGCATAACACCCTGGCCAGCCTGCTGCACGGCGTGGTCGGGCGCACCGTCGGCCTGGCCTGGGATTGGGCGGGCTGGCTGTTTATGTTCCTGTTCATCGTATATATGATCGACCGCGAACAAAAGACGCTCAGCAGCCACCTGGCGGAAGAGGTGGGATTGGGCACAATCAACAGCCAGCAGTACCAGATCGCCTGCTCGGCCCGCTCGCAGACCAGCGCGCGCTTCGAAGCGCTGTCGCGCGGACAGTACCGGGATACGAGCCGGTTTTACCAGTTGTGTGGCGAGCTTTCACATAAAAAGAACCAGTTGGCAAGAATGGGCGACGAAGGCGGAAATTTGCGCATCATCCAGGCGCTGCGAAGCGAGTTGAGCGAACTTTCCGCGCGCCTGTCGGGCGTGGCGGCGCAGAGCGTATCGTGAGAGAGCGTTGATCTTTTTTGGTAATTCGCTCTTGTAGGGGCGAAGCATCTTGTCGATCGTTGGTCAAAGAAAGGACCGAAAAGTCCTCCAGATGCTTCGCCCACCCCCACGAGCGTGGAGTGTCTCATCGGCTCAGTCGATTTTCGTGCCAACCCCGGGTGAAGCATCCGGAGAGACTATCGTTTCTTGACACGCACCGGTTCGACCGAATGCTTCACCCCTACATGGGCGTCAGCCGGTTGAGTCCTTGTGCGTGAACCACAACGCTCGACCGGTTGGGTGATCCGAAGAGCAGGACCGGCAATTTGACAGTGAAACGTACCGCGGATGATTTCCTTAACAAGCCGACCGGCTTATGGTACAATCCTCACCAGTACGCGCCTGTAGTGAAGTGGACATCACATCACCCTCCGGAGGTGGGAGCCCGAGTTCGAGTCTCGGCAGGCGCGCCAGAAACGCAAACCCCTCATCATTTCGATGAGGGGTTGCGCGTTCCAAGCGGTAATGGTTATCAGGCCCTGCACGCCCGGCGTGTGCAGGGCCTGGTATAGTTTATTGGGCGGGGACGTTTACTGGTTCGCCGGGCGGGCACCCAGGGTAATGGTGACCTCAACGCTGTCGCCGTCACGCAGGACCGTCAACCGCGCGGTGTCGCCTGGGGATTTTGTCTCGATCAGGTAAGCAACCATGCCTTCAAAGGTGGTTACCGGGTTGCCGTCGATGTGCGTGATGATGTCAGCGCCGACGATTTGTTGGGAACCGTCCTGCTGCGCTTGGGTTTCGCTGCCGCGCAGGCCGGCATCATCCGCGGGGCCGCCTTGGGTCACTTCGGCCACCAGCACACCACGCTGATCTTCACTCAGGTTCAAGGACTGGTTCAGGTTGTAGCTGAGCGTGGTTCCACTGATGCCCAGGTAGGGGTATTCGTACTTGCCCTCCCCAATGAGTGCGGGGATCACCTTGGCGATAATGTCCGAGGGAACCGCGAAACCGATACCGGCAGATCGGAAGAGCACACGTCTGAACTCCAGTCACACTGATATATC
>CALDSL010000512.1 GCA_937920255.1 uncultured Anaerolineaceae bacterium
CCACCTGGATGACCTGGAAATGCGCCGTGGCCGACATCCCGCTGGGCGGCGGCAAAGGCGGCGTCATTGTTGATCCCGCCACTCTGTCTGTTGGCGAGAAAGAGCGCCTGGTGCGCGGTTTTGTCCAGGTGGTGTGGCGTAACATTGGCCCGCGCCAGGACGTCCCCGCCCCGGATGTGGGCACCACCCCGCAGATGATGGGCTGGATGATGGACGAATATTCCCGCCTGGCCGGCGAGTACACCCCGGGCGTCATCACGGGCAAGCCCGTGGGCGGCGGCGGCTCGCTCGGCCGCACCGAAGCCACCGGCTTTGGCGTGATCTACACCGTGCGCGAAGCCATGAAGCACCTGGGGCTGGATTCCACCCAGTGCACCGCGGCCATTCAGGGCTTTGGCAATGTGGCCCAGTACGCGGCCATTGGCTTCAATGAACTGCTGGGCGGCAAGGTCGTGTGCGTGTCGTACTGGGACCGCGAAGACCGCGCCTCCTACACCGTCAGCAAAGAAGACGGCATTGACCCGCGCTTCCTGATGTCGATCACCGACCAATACGGCTCGATCAACAAGGCCAAGGCTCGCGAGGCCGGCTACGTGCTCGAGGACGGCGGCGCCTGGATCACCAAGGAAGCCGATGTGCTCATCCCCGCGGCCCTCGAAGGCCAGGTGAACGCTGAGACCGTGCAGAAGATCCACCCGCGCGTGAAGATCCTCGCCGAAGGCGCCAACGGGCCCACCACCCCCGAGGCCGACGAAGTGCTCAAGGCGCGCAACATCTTCGTCATCCCCGACTTCCTGTGCAACGCCGGCGGCGTGACCGTTTCCTACTTCGAAGGCGTCCAGAACGACATGAACTTCTACTGGACCAAGCAGGAAGTGCTGGAACGGCTGGACACCAAGATGTCGGTCGCGTTCGACAGCGTGCTGCAGATGTCGCTGAAAGAAAACGTCTACACCCGCGACGCGGCCTACATGGTCGCCATCGACCGCGTGGTCAAGGCCATGCAGTTGCGCGGCTGGATCTAAACCTTCGCAATCCCATCTTTGCGATTCGAGTATGGCAGGGCGCGCCGTTGCGGCGCGCCCTGTGTCGATTCTCAATTTGTAGGTTGGGTTGAGGAGGCGTAGAGCCAGAGGCTATACAGGCGCTTGCCCGCCTCCGAAACCCAACAAACCCACGGACATCAAAATGTTGGGTTTCGCGGCGCGCCCGGTTGGATTTGGGATTTATGGCTGACAGTAGCGGTCCGTTGCGCCGCTCAACCCAACCTACAAGCCGCTATTAACCACGGTTGACTCCTCCCTCCACGAGTCGTATTATTGATAATGTTGATTTTATTAGTACATAATCGGAGGGAAACATGCCTGCTCCCATGTCCAACCGCACCGCGCGGCTGACGGCCGCGGCGGATTTGTTCCTGCATACCTTCAACGACCCGGTCTTTTCCGCGCGCAGCGAAGACCCGCTGGCCTGCGATTTTGCCCTGGGCAACCCGCAGGAAATGCCGCTGCCTGGCTTTGTGGACGCGCTGCGCGGCGCGTTGGAACCGCGCAATAAAGACTGGTTTGCCTACAAAATGAGCGAGCCGGGGTCGCAGCAGGCCGTGGCCGAGCACCTGAAAGCCTGGCGCGGGGTGGACTACGACCCCGAAGATATCGTCCTCACCAACGGCGCCTTCGCCGGGCTGGCGGTGTGCCTCAACGCGGTGGTCGACCCGGGCGAGGAGGTGATCTTCCTCAGCCCGCCGTGGTTTTTCTATGAATCGCTGATCCTGGCCGCGGGCGGCGAGCCGGTGCGGGTGGCGGTCGACCCGCTGACCTTCGACCCCGACCTGGACGCCATCCGCGCGGCGATCACACCGCGCACGCGCGCCATCATCGTCAATTCGCCCAATAACCCCACCGGCCGCATCTACACCCGCGAAGTGCTCAGCGCCCTGGCGGATGTGCTGCGCGAGGCCAGCGCGGGTCGCGAGCGCCCCATCTACCTGATCTCCGACGAAGCCTACAGTCGCATCATATACGACGGCATCACCTACACCAGCCCCACCAGCCTGTACCCAAATGCCTTCCTGGTGTACACCTTCGGCAAGACCCTGCTCACCCCCGGCCAGCGCATCGGCTACATCGCCCTGCCGCGTGAAATGCCGGAGCGCGAAGCCATGCGCAACGCGCTGTTCATGGCGCAAATAACCACCGGTTACGCCTTCCCGAATGCGCTGCTGCAGCACGCCCTGCCCGACCTGAACCGCCTGTCCATTTCCATCGAACGCCTGCAGGCGCGGCGCGACCGCATGGTGCAGGCGCTTGCCGGCATGGGCTATGAGGTGCACGTTCCGCAGGGGACGTTCTATCTGCTGCCGCGCTCGCCACTGCCGGACGACCTGGCATTCATGCAACTGCTGGCCGAGGAGCATATCTACGTCCTGCCCGGTACAGCGGTGGAAATGCCCGGCTATTTCCGCGTTTCGCTCACCGCCAGCGAGGAGATGATCGAGCGCGCGCTGCCCGGTTTCAGACGCGCGCTGGAAAAGGCGCGCGCCACCATCCCTGCGCGCTGAACCTTTCAACCCGCTTTCGGGCGGCCTTTGCTGCTTGAATCTCGCGCAAATTTTCTATACAATGGAACCGTACGGAAAACTGGGGAAGGAACGGCGAGATGAATACAGGCACACTGCGCGTGCTGCTCGGGGTGGATATCATCATCATGGCGCTGCTGGCGATCGCATACCTCAGCCAGCGCCGCCTGGAATGGCGCGATTTTTGCGCCTGGGGTATGCTGGCCGTGTTTGTGCCCTTGCTGGGCCCATTCGTGGTGATCCTGTGCCGGCCGGGGGCGTGGCGCACGCCGCCCGCCGCGGATTTTCCGTCGTTTAGCCCCGCCGGGCTGCGCGAGCTGAGCGACCGCGCGATTTTGGCGGTTAAGTCCCGCCGTGCGCGGCACAGGACGCCGATCAACGTGGATACAGAATGAAACTTGACCGCTTTTTGATCGCGATTATCGCCGGGATCGCCCTGGTGGCCGTCCTGGCGATCGTGCTGTTTTTGACGCGCCGCGAGGGGAGCGCCACCTACCCACCCGACGATACCCCCGAAGGCGTGGTCGCGGCGTATGTGATGGCGCTGCAGAAGGAAGATTGGGAGCGCGCGCACGCATACCTGGCCGAAGGCGATGACAAGCCCGATCTGGGGCGCTTCCGACAGACCCTGTTCATCGAAGAGCCCCGTCAGCGCGACGCGGGGGTGGAGATTGAGGGAACGCAGATCGACGGGAACCGCGCGACGGTGAACCTGATGGTGGTCAACATCGGCGGCGGGCTGTTCGCGGATATCTACCGCAACCCGGGCGTGGCCATACTCGAACGCCAGAATGGAGCGTGGAAGATCGTGGAAATGCCCTACCCGTTCTGGTCCTTCAGCTGGTATCAGCCCGACATGCTGCCGAAAAAGCCGTGAGAATGAACGTGCCTGGAAAGCCGGACGTGTTTTACGAGCGATGGAAAAACCCTCACCGCGAGGAAGCGAAGAGCGCGAAGGTAACGCGAAGAAATTTTAAAACGGGTTTCTTCGCGTTAACTTCGCGTACTTCGCATCCCGAAGGCCCTGTGGGTTCGCAGTGAACCTGCATTACTATACATAAACAATGCTCAAGGAAAATTAATCTCATGCGGACTGTACGGCGCATTTATTTTTATCTGGTCACCCTGGTCAGCCTGGAAATCGCCCTGTGGGGCGTGGTCAGCCTGGCGCGCAACATTCTGAGCCCGGCTTACCGGTTGCAAAACAGTGACCTGCTGGCCAGCGGCCTGGCGCTGGTGCTGGTGGGCCTGCCCATCTTCCTGCTGCACTGGTGGCTGGCGCAGCGCGACGCGGCGCGCGACGAAGACGAGCGCGCCAGCCGCGTGCGCGGTGTGTTCCTCTACGCCGCGCTGCTGGCGACCATGATCCCGGTGGTGCAGTCCGTGCTGGCCATCGTTAACCGCGTGCTGCTCGACCTGCTTGGCGGTCTTTCGACGCAAGCCATCTTCGGCGGCCAACAGACGGCGCTGGACAACCTGATCTCGATCGCCGTCAACGCGGTGGTGTTCGTGTACTTCCTGCGCGAGCTGCGCGCCGACTGGCGCGCCAACCTGCCCGGCAGCACGCTGGACGAGGAGCGCCGCCTGTACCGCACCATCTGGGTCATCTACGG
>CALDSL010000513.1 GCA_937920255.1 uncultured Anaerolineaceae bacterium
AAAGAGCCTTCTCATGTTGCGTGAACGCGAACCACTTTCGGGTGTCAGCCGGGCGGTATTGAGCTTTCTGACCACCCTGCTGATCATTCTCACCGTGCCTTCCATGTTTGTCATTCCCGCCGAGGCAATCCTGTTCCGGCCGTATTCGTATCAACGCGCCCTGGAAAACCAGCGTTTCGCGGAACGCTTTCCCACGCTGCTGGCCGGCGCAATTATCAATGAAGATATCCCCGCGCTGGAAGGCAACCCGCAGATCGCCTATTTTGACCGCGGCCAGCTCGCGGCGCTGCTCGAGGGCATTTTCCCGCGGGATTGGACCACCCGCCAGACCGACGGCATTTTGCAGGGCGCAGACGATTACGTGAACTTCCAGCGTTCCGATCTGGTGCTACAGGTGGATATGCGCGAGGTGAAAAGCCGCCTGAATGGGCCGGAAGGCGCCGCCATCGCCCGCGAGGTGGTGGACACGTGGCCGGAATGCAGCGGCGAGCAGGTGGGTCAAATCATGGAACTGGCGCTGAGCGGTGAATTGAGCGGTATTCCCGTCTGCCGGCCGCCGGACACCCTGCGCCCGGCGTTTGAGCAGGCCGTCATTCTCTCGCTGCAGTTGATGGCCAATACCCTGCCGGATGTAGTCGACCTGGGCAGTCCGTTGACCAATGAGACGGTGCTGCCCGGCGTGAGCGGGCCGCTTGTGCCAAACTGGTACGGCGTCTTTCGCGCCTATGCCATCCTGCGCTGGCTGTTCCGGTTGCTGCCGGTGATCGCGCTGGCGGTGCTGCTGTGGATCGTGCTGTTGACCATTCGCTCGCTGCCCGATCTGTTCCATGCCGCGGGCAGCCCGCTACTAACCGCCGGGTTGGTTGGACTGGGTATTGGGGTTGTGCTGCTGCTGGTTGTCAACCCACTGCTGGCACGGCTGATTGGAAATGCCTTTCCACTGCTGCCAGAGGCGTTTCGTGGGGTGCTTTCCGGCGTGGTGCAGGAAGTGACCAGCCGGCAGATCATCTGGTCGATGTTCGCCGCGCTGGCCGTCGCCGGAGGTGGTCTGACGCTGCTGATCGGATCGCGCATTACCGATGATGAACCAGCCGTACCTGTGTAATATTTGAGATGTTTTCGCGTTATCTAAGTTGTATTCCTGCCGCAAAGGGTGTATTTTGTCTGGAGATTGTCCTATCAATGTGGTGATTTCCATCCTTGCGATTTAGAACCATCTTCTTTATACTGAAATTTGCGGTGAATATTTTTAACAACAGGTACCATGCGCAACGGAGGGGGCATCATCG
This sequence comes from uncultured Anaerolineaceae bacterium, assembly GCA_937920255.1. GTDB lineage: Bacteria > Chloroflexota > Anaerolineae > Anaerolineales > Anaerolineaceae > CALDSL01. Next base: position 1,290 of record CALDSL010000513.1, read on the forward strand.
CCGATAACATCTGTTTCTTTGATTGATTGGTGTTTGACCGTATCCAATTTTTTGACAAGTGAATAGTCACCATGTTTTGAAAGCTTTTCTTTCAACGGTTGCACTGGTTTTTCGCGTGCTGCCAGAACTCTCTGAAAGGGGTGGATTTATGCATGCAAGCAAGCTTTCACGCAAGTTTTCGGTCATTGGGCGTTGGATCATCATTTCGGCTGCGCTGATTTCTTTATGTGCCAGCGCATTCTTTACGCAGCCGGTACGCGCCTTCTCGCCAATTTTTGTCGACGCGGATGCGCCAACGGGCGGAGATGGCCTCACGTGGGCGACCGCATTTAACGATCTGCAGGAGGCGATTAATATTGCTGTTGCCGGCGAGGAAATTTGGGTAGCGGCTGGAACGTATCACCCAGTCTATCTGCTCATCGAAGAAAATCTGAGCAGCGCTTCCTTCATTCTGAAGAACGGTGTTGCGGTGTATGGTGGTTTTAATGGCACAGAGACCAGTCTCAGCCAGCGCAACTGGACTACCAATGTCACCACGCTCTCCGGCCTGATCACGCCCGAAACCGGCGACCCGTACCGCGTGTATCACGTGGTCTACGGCACAGCCCTGATGAACCCGGCGACTCGACTGGATGGTTTTACCATTTCCGGCGGCGAGGCGAACCTGGATCCTGGTCATCTGGGCGGGGGCGGCCTGCACCTGGACCACACCACCATGACTCTGGCCAACCTGATCATTTCTGGCAACCGCGCCAACAATCTGGGCGGTGGGATGAATATTTCCTACAGCCCGGCGGTACTCCAGAACGTGACCTTCCTCAACAATACCGGCCTGCACGGCGGCGGCATGTACAGTCATGCCAACGAAGGCATGACGCTAACCAACGTCACCTTCCAGGACAATACGGCCACGGCGGATGGTGGCGGCATCAACGAATATGATTCGACCCTCTTGATTACCGACAGCGTCTTCAGCGGCAACCAGGCCAACGATGGCGGCGGCGGTATCTTCACCACCGATTCCAATTCGAGGATCCTAAACACCACCTTCGACGCCAACATCGCCGGCGCGGAAGGTATAGTCGGCACGGGCGGCGCAATGTATGTCCAGTCGGACGAGCAGGTGTGGGTTCAGGATTGCACCTTTACCAATAACGATGCCACCGGCGCGGGCGGGGCGGTACGCAATGTGGACGCCCCCAGCGTGTGGTACCGCAACACGTTTGCGAACAACCACACGTATGCTCAAGGCGGCGCGTTCTCGAACTACACCGCCGCTTCCTGGATCGGCAACAGCACCTTCTACGGCAATGTAGCCGAAAGCATGGGCGGCGCGTTGGATCTGACCTTTGTTTCCACCGGCGTGGTCACCAACAGCATCTTTATGGGCAACCATGCGGTGCAGGGCGGCGCGATTCGCATCAACGGCCCGCACAGCACGCCGCGGCTCACCAACCTGACCATTGCCAACAATAGCGTTTCTGGTCCAGCGCCCAAAGGCGCGGGGCTGTTCCAGATGGGTGGCAGCACCGAAGCCAATAGCCAGGTCTATAACAGTATTATCTACGCAAATACGGGCGCTGAGAATGTAATGATTTCCGATGCGCAAATGGACCTGCACGACAGCATTGTTGCCAGCATCGCTACCGAAGGCACAGGAGTTAACATCGGAAGTGGGGGCTTGATCACCTCCAACCCGCTGTTTATCGACGCCAACGGTGCGGATAACATCGCCGGTAACGCCGATGACGATTTCCGCATCCCGTCCAATTCGCCGGCAGTGGATACCGGCGTGGCAGGGGATGTCGATATGATCGATATCGACAACGACGGTGACACCACCGAACCATACCCGTACCAGATGGGTACCGGTCCGCGCATCGCCGACCTGGCGAACGCGCCGATCTCTGCGCCGTCCACCACGCCCGCGATCGACATGGGCGCGTACGAAGCCCAGCCGCCCGTGCTGGCAGTCAGCAAGACGGCTGGCGGCACGCCTTCGGAATCTACTCCCTTCCCGGTCACCATCACCGTCACCAACAACGGTCTCGGCACGGCCAACGATGTGGTGATTTCCGATCCACTTCCGGCCGGCATGAGCATGGTTCCCGGTTCGCTGATCCGCTCGATGGGCGATGCGGGCACGCTGCCGGTGCTGGCTCAGAATTTCGACCTGCTCCCGGGCGAGACCGCGACGGTGGAATTTGAAGCCACCATCGCCGACGGCCCGGCCAGCACGACCAACACCGCCCAGGCGACCGCCTACGAAGTTCCCACCGCGGTGACCGGCGGCGTGGTGGTAAATGTGACCAACCTGCCGCCGCATGATGTGACCGTTACGGTTCCGGCCGGGACGATCTACGAAGGCAACGCGGCGCAGTTCAACAGCGCTTTTGTCGACCCGGCGGGCAACCTGGATGCTCCCTTTACCTTCCTGTGGAACTTTGACGATGGCGCGCCGGTCGCTGGCGCTGCCAGCCAGAGCCACACCTATCTCGACAGCGGCGTGTACAATATCGAACTGCGCGTGACGGACAAGGATAACGGCTTCGCCAATTCGGCAGCCACCCCGGTGACGATCACGAACGTCGCGCCCGTAGTCAGCATCAACCCGATCACGACCGGCGTGGAAGGCACGCCGATGAACTTTACCGGCGGGTTTACCGATGTAGCCGAAGGACTGGATGCTCCCTATAGCTATACCTGGACGCTGGACGCCGATCGGGTGATTGGGACCGGCACGGTTAACACGTATAACCCGGCCACGCCGCCGGTGGTAACCGCCAGCGCGGCGATGGGCGCGGGGACGCACACCGTGCGCCTGACCGTGACGGACAAAGACGGCGGCAGCCGCTCGGTTACGTCACCCTCCTTCACCGTGACCGACGTGGCGCCCGAAGTGACCATCACCGCCACCGGCAGCCCGGTTGAGGGAAGCCCGTTCACCTTCACCGCCAATGTGGTCGACCCGGGCATCACCTATGGTGAGACCTTTACCTACCAGTGGAGCTTTGGCGGCGTGATCGTCAACGGCACTACAGCCGCGCAGCAGTACACCTTTGCGGACAGCGGCGCATACGATGTAACGGTGACTGCCACCGGCAGCCACGGCGGAACGGACACATCGCCGGTCTTCCCGGTGACGGTGGCCAATGTGGCTCCCACGGCAGCCATCAGTCCCATCGGGCCGATCAACGAGGGCCAGACCTATGTCTTCAACGGCACTTTCACTGACCCGGCCGGCAGTAGTGACACACCGTACACCTACCAGTGGACATTTGATGGCGCTGTGCATGGCGGCGGAACGGTGAATACGTATGACCCGTTGAATTCTCCGGTGGTTTCGGCTACACGGGCGTTCGCAACCGGCGAGCATACGGTCACCTTGCAGGTCACCGATGCCGACGGTGCGGCCGGCAATCTTGCCAGCGCCACGTTCAACGTCGCAAATGTGGCGCCCACGGTTGACCTTTCCCCGGCGCCCGAGGTGTACGATGACATCGCCCACACCTACACGGTCGCGTTCACTGACCCCGGCCAGGCCTTTAGCGAAACCTATACCATCCGTTGGAGCTTTGGCGACGGAACCGTGATTGAAAATGGCGGCCTAACCCAGGCGCACACCTACACCAGCGAAGGTGATTTCACCGTGACAGTGCGCGTCACCGACAGCCACGGCGGTTATGGGGAAGACAGCTACGTGGTCACATCCCGCAACTCGTTCCCCATCGCGACGCTGGGCGATATCACCGGCAGCCGCGTGGAAGGCACGACCTTAACCTTCAACGGCTCCGGCGCGGATCGCGACCCGTTCGACAGCGGTGAGGATATCGTCAACTACGCCTGGGACTTCGGCGACGGCACCGTGATTGCTGACGGCGATCCGACCGAAACGCACGCTTACCGCGATAACGGGTCGTACATCGTCCTGTTCACCGTCACCGACAATGAAGGCAAAACCCACACCGTCCAGACCACGGTCGTTGTGGCGAACGCCAATCCGGTGGTGGATGCGGGCAGTTCCGTACCCGGCCGGACAAACACGCCGCTGCAGTTCCTGGGCAGCTTCACTGATGCTGGACTGGACGATACCCACACCATCGTGTGGAACTTCGGCGACGGCACAACCGCCACCGGTATCCTCAATCCCACGCATATCTACACCGCCGAGGGTACTTACATCGTCACCCTGACGGTAACCGACAAGGACGGTGGGTCCGGGTCTGATACGACCAGCGCCAACGTCCAGCAGTACCGCTTCTACATTCCCATCCTGGGCGGGGGCAACCCGTAAAAC
>CALDSL010000514.1 GCA_937920255.1 uncultured Anaerolineaceae bacterium
GGGCATCAGCGAATGGACCGGCGGGCGGCGGCGCTCGCTGCTGGAGTTCAACTCGCGCGGCCAGGTGATGATCGGCGTAGACCTGGGCGGCAGCGCGTTTTATGGCGCGGTCTCCGACCTGGCCGGCAGCGTGCTGAACGAAGCCAGCCTGCCGCACCCGGGCAAAGACGCGGAAGCCTGCTATCAGCAACTGGTGTTGCTGCTGGAAAAGTTGCTGGGTGACGCCGAAACGAGCGGCGTGACCATCCGCGGGATTGGGGTGGGCGCGCCGGGCATCACCGATTATACCCAGGGCGTGGTGCGGGTGGCGCCCAGCATGGGCTGGCACGACTTTCCGTTGCGCAAGCGGCTGGCCGAACGTTTCAACCTGCCGGTGATTGTCGAAAATGATGTCAACCTCTCGGCGCTGGGCGAGTTGTGGTTTGGCCCGCAACAAAACGTCGACAGCCTGGCCCTGCTTTCGGTGGGCACCGGGATTGGGGCGGGGATTGTGGTGGACGGGGCCATCTACCGCGGCGCGCACCAGGCGGCGGGCGAAGTGGGGCATATTCTGCCGGGGCGCGAGTTTATAGGCTGGAAGAGCCACGGTTTTGGCGCGATGGAGGAACAGGCGTCCACCACGGGTATTTTGCGGCGGGCGCGCGAAAAGCTGGCCGGCGCGCGCAGCGCGGAGCAGTTGGAGCAGCTCACCCTGGAAGATGTTTTCGCGGCCTACACCGCGGGAGACAGGTGGGCGGGGGCGGTACTGGAAGAAACTGCCGACTACCTGTCTATGTGCGTGCTGGCGTTGGGCGCAACCTTTGACCCCAACGTGATCATCCTGGGCGGCGACCTGGCGCAGCGATTCAGTCCGATGGAAGGGTTGATTGTCGAGCGCGTGCGCGGCCTGCTGCCGGCGGAGATCAGGGTGGCGGCATCGCAGCTTGGCCGGCAGGCGGCGGTGATGGGCGCCATCACCAATGTGCTGCACCTGACCGCCGATTTTTATGTGCTGCGCTCGATGGCATAAATGGGTTCTTAAAATCAAACAGGAGGCGGCCATCCGTCTCCTGTTTGATTTATACAGTTATTGTTTACGGGACGACGGTGATGCGGTCGACTGGGCCGGGTGCGACCGGCGAGTAGGCTGCAAAGTAGTCCACCAGGGCGTCCAGGTCGAGCGCGCCGCCGAGGCGGTCAGTGCCCTGGCGCAGGGCGGTGAAGTTATCGCCGCCGTCGGCCAGGAAGCTGTTGACGGTGACGCGGTAGCTGGCGTTCAGGTCAATCGGCACGCCGTTGAGGGTCATATCGCTGACCTTGCTGCCCACAGGGGCGTCCGCGTCCCAGGTGTAGGAGAAACCTTCCGAAACCTGGAGGATGCGATTCTGGCCCGGGCCAGGATTATTGAACTGCTGCTCCAGCACGTCTTTGATCTGCTGGCCTGTGAGGGTCATGGTGACCAGGCTGTTGCCGAAGGGCTGCACGGTAAAGGCTTCGCCGTAGGTGACGTTGCCGTCGCCTTCGCTGCCGCTGGCGGTGTAGTTGATATCGGCGCGGATGCCGCCCGGGTTCATAAAGGCGATCTGCGCGCCGCCCAGTTCCGGAGCGGTGGTGGCGGCAAGCTGCGCGTCGGCGATCACGTCGCCAAGGGGCGATTCACCCGCGGCATTGGCCGTGCGGGTGATGGTGGCGGTGACCGAACCGATGACGCGGTTGGCGAGCGGGGCCGAGATGGCGCTGTATTTCTGGATTAGCGAAGTGAGGGCTGGGGCGCGTTCCACGTCACGGGTGACGATCAGGTTTTCGGCCTGGATCTGGACCGGCTCGCCGGTGAATTTGTCGATGTCGAGATTGATCTGGGTGACCAGGCGGCCAAAGGAAGAGGCGCTGGTGACCGGGCGGCCGTCGATGATGCAGTTATAGGCGTTGTGGGTGTGGCCGGTGATAAACAGGTCGACCTCGTCGCTGGTGCGCTCGACGATATCAACGATGGCGCCGGAAATGCCGTTGCATTCGTTGATCCCGCCGCTGGGAACCTGCGCGCCACCTTCATGGACGAGCACAATGATCGTTTCCACGTTGCGTTGCTTGAGTCTGGAGATCAACGCGTTGACGGTGTCGGCTTCATCGGCGAAGCTGACGTGGGAAATACCGGAGGGGGTGACGATGCTGGGCGTGCCTTCGAGGGTCATGCCGATGAAAGCGACTTTGACACCCTGGAAGTTTTCGACTTTATAGGCCGGGAAGATGGTTTTGCCGCTGTCGTTGTAGGTGACGTTGGCGGCCAGGAAATCAAAGTCGGCGCCTGCAAAATCGTCGCCGTCCAGACAGCCGTCTACAGGATGGCAGCCGCCTTCCTGCATGCGCAGAAGCTCATCCACGCCCTCATCGAACTCGTGGTTGCCGACGGCGTTATAGTCCAGGCCGATCAGGTTGAAGGCTTCGATGGTCGGCTCATCGTGGAAGAGGGCCGAGAGCAGCGGGCTGGCGCCGATCAGGTCGCCGGCCGATACGACCACGGTATTGCGGTTCTGGCTGCGCAGTTCTTCGATGTGGGTGGCGAGGAACTCAACGCCACCGGCGTCGATGGTGCCGATGCGGCCGGAGGAGCCGGCGGGTGGTTCCAGATTGCCGTGGAAGTCATTGAGGGCCAGGATTTGCACGCTGACGATCTTGGTGGGTTTGGCGGCAACGCTGGAAAAGCCGGAAAGCACCAGCGCCAGTACCAGAAGGATCGAAATGGGCAGTAACAACTTTCGCAGACTCATGATTTTCTCCTGTAAGGTTTGGAATTCAGTTACCGGGTACGGAAAGGGTAAAAACTGCCATCCGGTTGCGAAGCAGGGCAGTGGTGGGATGTGCAGGCGGCTGAGACATAAGCGTGTATGCCAGTCTGCATGCGTCGGGTTGGAGTACCTCCTGTGGTCTTGAAATTACCGAATGAAACAAATCGCCCCCACGTTTCAGGCATGTTCCACGATAATGTCTATCTATAGTATCAAAAATATCGAATAATACAAGATGAAGGTATAACCTGTGGTCGCGTTCCAGACCCAGGCAAACGGATGGCAGGCGGGTAGAGACGCAAGATTTTGCGTCTCTACCGTTCTATCGATAGAACGACCCACCAGGGCTGTAGCGCTGTGCCGCGCGGGATTAATCTTCCTGTTGGAACAGGCCCAGTTCTTCCTCGCTCAGGCGCAGGCCGGCGGCGCCGAGGTTATCCTGTAACTGTTCCAGATCGCGGGCGCCGATGATGGGGCTGGTAACCACCGGCTGGCTGAGCAGCCAGGCCAGAGCGATCTGTGAAATGCTCTTGCCGCGCTCGCGGGCGATTTGCTCCAGCAGGTCGAGCGTGCGCCAGTTAGCCTCATCGTTGAAGTAGCGCGCGGCGCTGCCCTGGCGGGCGCTGTCCACCTGGGTTTGCTCGCGGCGATATTTGCCGGTGAGAAAACCTGCGGCCAGCGGGCTGTAGGGAATCACCCCCAGGCCGTAGGTTTCGCACAGTTCAGACAGCTCGGTTTCAAACTCGGCGCGGTGCACCAGGTTGTAGTGCGGCTGCAGGCTGTCGTAGC
>CALDSL010000515.1 GCA_937920255.1 uncultured Anaerolineaceae bacterium
CCGCCAACGCACCATCCGACTATGCGGGATGGTGCGTTGGCGGCACTCGATAGCCAGCGTCGTGGGTTGCAATCCACCATATCGGTCTTATCAAGCCGCCAACAGCACCCTACTGATTTATTGTCAATTATCCGTTTCCGTTACCTTCACTTGGGCTTTTCCAGGTTTAACCCTACGAGTTCTTATATTCAAACCCGCTATCGCCACAACAGCAAGCACCATTGATAGGCATTAACGACGATGCCCGGGCGGGTTTGAAGTACACAGGGCTGTGCCCGCCCTTATGAAGACAAATTGATCATAGTCGACGTATCTTTCTCTCCCGTCTCGGGTTTTCACATAGGGCGCAACTGGCGCTCCATTTTGCTTGACTCTTCCTGCTTTCGTTTCTATAATAAAGACGTAAGTTTTCTACAAGCCCCATTGTATAGACTGTAAATTTATTACAAACCGAGGATCGAGCGCGTTGAATCCTGCACAAAACGCACTTTCTACGGATGAAGCTCGCCTGGCAGACACCCAACAGGGTGATACCCAACAGGGTGATACGCTTGCCAGGCTGCGCGGCTACCTCCCTTCGCTTTCCCCCGCGGAGAAGAAGGTGGGGCAGTTTGTGCTGGCGCAGCCGGAAGACGTCATCCACATGACGCTGGCGGAGATTGCCGAGCGCATCCAGGTCAGCGATGCCACGGCAGTGCGTTTCTGCCAATCCATCGGTTATGACGGCTGGCTGGACTTTAAAATTGGCCTCACCCGCTCGATCCCACGCTCGGCGCAGCTCATCCACAAAGACGTTTCCGCCACCGATTCCACCGCCACCGTATTCCGCAAGGTGGTGCAGGGCGGTATCCAGGCCTTGGAAAGCACCATGGCGCTGCTGGATGAAACCGCCATCCAAAGGGCAGTGGATCTGCTGCTGGGCGCGCGGTCAATTCTCATCATCGGGGTGGGCACTTCGGGGCCGGTGGCGCATGAGTTCTTCAACCGCCTGCTGCGCCTGGGTCTCAACTGCCAGGTGCAGACCGACTCGTATTTGCAACTGATGCAGGCTGCGCTGCTCACCCCGCAGGACGCGCTGGTGGTGATTTCGCAGACCGGCGACTCGTACGACCCGCGCCGCACCGCGGCCGAGGCCAGGCGCATGGGCGTGCCGGTGGTGTGCATCACCGGCAGCGCGCTCGCTCCGATCGTGTCCTTTTCCGATGTAGTGCTGCTCTCGGCTTCGCAGGAGAGCACGCCCGAAACCATTTCGTCGCGCATCGCCCAGTACGCGCTGATCCACGCGCTGTACATCTGCCTGGCGATGCGCTCCATGGATCAGGCGATTGAAAACGAACGCCTGATTTGGGAAGCACTGATGCGTAAAGACCCGTTCCAGCATGGTGGCGGGTAGCGCTTTCATATCAAGTTCGTATCAGGAGGAATCGTTGGAACCGGTTGTCGTCATCAAGGATCTTAGATACAAATACCGCGGAGAGAAGGAACAGGCCCTGGATGGTATCGACCTGAGCCTTTCGCGGGGTGAATTTGTGGTGGTGATGGGCCCCAGCGAAGCTGGCAAGAGCACCCTGGCCGCCACCATTAATGGTCTCATCCCCCATTTTCACAAGGGCAAACTGCAGGGCAGCGTCACCGTTCTGGGCCGCGACACGCAGAAACAAACCGTGTCGCAGATGGCCGAGGTGGTGGGCATGGTCTTTCAGGATTTCGAAGCCCAGTTGTTTTCGACCAACGTGGAACTGGAAGTCGCCTTTGGGCCGGAAAACTTCGCCGTCGACCGCGAGGAAATTGCCCGGCGCATTAACGAAAACCTGGAATATGTGGGGCTGAACGCGGTGCGCCACCGCCCACCGTCCACGCTGTCCGGCGGGCAGAAGCAAAA
>CALDSL010000516.1 GCA_937920255.1 uncultured Anaerolineaceae bacterium
TTTGCCATCTACATCGTCGCCGTCGATCCTGAAAGCCCGTACGGCGGCAGGGTGGCAATGGTCAGCCCGTCAATCGTTGATATTGTTGGCATCCGCGACCCGCAGCGGTTCGAGACCTGGTTTGAAAACCTGCACCCCGACGACGCGGATCGCGTGATCGAGGCCAACCGCCGCGCCTGGACAAAGCTGGTGCGCTACGATGAAGTGGCGCGCTTCTACAACCGGCACAAGGGGCGCTGGGTGTGGGTGCGTACCATATCCACCCCCGTGTGCGATCCACAGGGCCAGGTGAGCCACTTCACCGGCGTCATTTTTGATGTCACCGACCAGAAACAGGCCGAACTGGAAGCAATGCGGCAACGCCAGGAGGCCGAAGCATCGCTGTGGATCAGCCAGGCTCTGTATGCCGAGGTGTTTGACAATTCGCCGCTGCAAATGTTTATCATCGAGGTGCTGCCGGAGGGAAGCTTCCGGGTGGTGCGCACCAACCCGACCCACCAGCGCGAATCGGGTATGCCGGCCGAAAAGATTTGGGGCAAAACCATCGAAGAACTAGTGATCCCCGAGGTGGCGGATGCCATAAACCAGCACTACCGCGAATGCGCCGAAACCGGCCGCCCGGTCGAGTATGAAGAGCAGGGCCCATCGCCATACTGGAACCTGGAGCGCATCCGCACCTTTCGCACCACCCTGGCCCCAGTGTTCGATGAGCACGGCAAGGCCGTGCGGCTGATCGGCGCCAGCCAGGATATCACCGACCAGAAGCAGGCCGAACAGGTGTTGATGGACCGCGCCCGGGCCGAGGCTGTCTCGCGCGAGCGCAGCCGGCTGGCGCGCGACCTGCACGACGCCGTAACCCAGACGCTGTTTTCCACCACCCTCACCGCCGAGGTGCTGCCCAGGATCTGGGATCGCGACCCGGCCGAAGGGCGCAGAAAGCTGGAGGAACTGCGCGAGCTGACGCGCGGCGCGCTGGCCGAAATGCGCACCCTGCTGCTCGAACTGCGCCCGGACGCCCTGGCTGAATCGGAGCTGAAAGACCTGCTGCGCCATCTCAGCAACGCCTTCAATGCCCGCGCGCGCATCCCCATCATCACCACCTTTGAAGGCGCGTGCGACCTTCCGCTGGAGGAAAAAATCGCGTTTTACCGCGTGGCGCAGGAGGCGCTCAATAACATCGCCAGGCACAGCCAGGCCAGCCAGGTGACGCTGGCGTTGCGCTGCCCGCCTGGTTCGATGGAAATGCAGGTCAGCGACGACGGCCAGGGGTTTGACCCGGGCGCGGCCGGCACGCGCGATCATTTCGGGCTGCGCATCATGCGCGAGCGCGCCGAACAGGTCGGCGCGCGGTTTGAGATCCGCAGCCAGCCCGGGCAGGGTACGCACATTCTCATGCAGTGGCAGCCGCCGCGCGGCGCAGACGAAGAGGAGAAACCATGAACCAGCCAGACTGCATCCGTATTTTGATCACCGACGATTATGCCGTGGTGCGCAACGGGCTGCGCTCTTTTCTCTCAGCCTTTGATGACTTCCTCCTGGTGGGCGAAGCAGCCAGCGGCGAGCAGGCCGTGCGCCTGTGCGCACAGCACCAGCCCGACGTGGTGCTGATGGACCTGGTGATGCCCGGCATGGACGGAGCGGAAGCCACGCGCCAGATCCGCCAGAAGCACCCGAACACCCAGGTGATCGCCCTGACCAGCTTCAAAGAACGCGAACAGGTGCAGGCGGCGCTGCAGGCCGGAGCGATTGGCTACCTGCTCAAGGATGTCTCGGCCGAGGAACTGGCCGAAGCCATCCGCCAGGCGCGCGAAGGCCGCCCCACGCTGGCCCCACAGGCGGCGCAGGTGCTGATCCAGACCGCGCTGTACCCGCAGGAGCAGTTGGGGTTCGACCTGACCGCGCGCGAGCAGGAAGTGCTGGCGCTGATGGTCGACGGGCTGAACAACCAGGAAATCGCCGGGAAGTTGTTCATCTCGCTCTCCACCGCCAAGTCGCACGTCAGCAACGTGCTCTCCAAAATGGGCGCCGCCACGCGCACCGAAGCCGTCTCGCTGGCGCTGAAGCACAAGCTGGTGCCGCCCAAATAAACTTCACCGCCCGCGCACCTGGCCGTTTAGCCAGGTGCGCAATCCAACTTTCGACTACCGTGGGTTTCCGCACCCTGCCGGATGTATTCCGCCGCGCCCTGGCGTATGCTGTTGTCAGCAAATCTGCGCAACGCAACCGGAGGGGTACGGATGAAGCACAGCCTGTTGAGTATTCTCAAAGCACTCGCGTGCGGGATCGTCTTTTTTGTGGGCACCATTTTGGGCAGCCTGCTGGCCGCCGCGCTCGGCATTCCCGCGCCGGAAGCGCCGCAAGGCGCCGACCAGGCCAGCCTGATGGTCTACCTGCTGCTGGCCAGCCTGGGCATCGGCGCGCTGCTGGCGTTCCTGTCCACGCGGCTGCGCGGTTCGCGCCCGGCGCGCTGGCTGATCCTGGCCGCGCTGGGTTGGGTGACCTACTCGTTGAGCACCTATATCGAAGCCTCAATCTTCACCACTTACGGCGCGGCCTCGATGTACAAAGTGATTATGGATCTGGTGGCCTTCCTGGCCGCGAGCGGGCTGGCGGTGACGCTGTTCCCGGCGGCGAAGAGAGACGACTCCTGGCTGGCTGCCTTCAGCCTCGGCTCAATCGCCTGGCGGCTGGCGGCAGCGTGGATCGCCTTCCCAATCATCTACCTGACGTTTGGCCGCATCGTCGAGCCGCTGGTGATTGACGTCTACCGCCAGGGACTGTACGAACTGAATGCTCCCGGCTGGGGCGAAATCCTGCTTACCCAGGCCCTGCGCAGCCAGCTCTTCCTGCTGGTGTGCCTGGGGCTGATATCGCGCTGGAATGGCACGCGGCTCTCGTTGTGGAGCGCGCTGGCCACCGCCCTGTTTCTGCTGATCGGCGGGTTCTACATGCTACAGGCCTACTGGTTCCCGGCCGGCTTCCGGCTGATCCACAGCCTGGAAATGCTGGCCGACGCGCTGCTCTACGCCGCCTGCCTGACCGCCCTGTTCGCACCCGCCGCAGCGGCCGCGCGCCAGGTTTCCCCCGCCCGGTCATGACCGGCGCAAATCCTCTTGCGGGCAGGTGACCGATGCGCATTCTCCTGGCTGACGCAAACCCGAAAGTCCGCGCCGCCCTGCGACTGGTGCTGGCCAACCTGGACGCCGTGGTCGAGACCAGCGACTCGCCGGATATCGTCCGCCTCCTGGCGGAGATCACCGCGAACTGCCCGGATATCGTCCTGCTGGATGTAGACCTGCCCGGCGCGCAGCTTCCACGGCCGGCCGCCAACCCCTCGCTGGCCGAACTGATGCAGGTGTTGCGCTCGCTGTGCCCGGCATTGAAAATCATCGCGCTGAGCAGCAGCCCAGGCGCAAAACAGGCGTGCCTGCAAGCCGGGGTGGACGCATTTTTCTGCAAGAGCGACCCGCCCGACGAGTTGCTGGACTTGCTGGCGAGCGCGTTGCGGGGCAAACAAATTTCCCGCGGCCGTGGCGTCTCCATAATCTAAAAGTTCTCGTAGCCTGTAGGTTGGGTTGAGCGGCGCAATGAACCAGCATAGACGAATAGAAAATCCAAACCCAACCCAACGTCTTGATGGTCGGCCATGTGTTGGGTTTCGGAGGCAGGCTTACGCCCCGGCATTACGTCCCCTCACCCACAGTCACAGCCCTGCAGGATGCTCTGTGAGCTACCCAACCTGCGGCTGATACGCGAAACCAACGATCCAACGAAAACCGAAATTCTGGTAGGATAATAGCAGCCAGCCGCGTAGACACACCCCCTGCCCGGCTGGCGCATCCCACACCGACTGGCATCACGGAGGAACACGCATGGCTGAGGTGAAGAAACTGCGCGTGGGCGTCATCGGCTGCGGCGGCATCGCCCAGATGATGCACCTGCCCTTCCTGGCAAAACACGACCGGCTGTTTGAACTGGCGTCCCTGTGCGACCTTTCGCCGCGCGTGCTGGCGGCGATGGGCAAGCGCTACAGCGTGCCGCCCGAACAGCGCTTCCAACGCTATGAAGATCTGCTGGCGCAGGACCTCGACGCGGTGCTGGTGACCAGCGGCGGCGACCATACCCCGCAGGTGACGGCCGCGCTGCGCGCCGGCAAACACGTCTTCGTGGAAAAACCGCTGTGCTACACCCTGGCCGACGCGGACGCGATGGCCGCGCTGGCGGATGAAAAGCGGCTGGCGCTGATGGTCGGCTATATGAAACGCTTCGACCCCGGCTACCGCCACGCGCAGGAGCGCATCGCCGCCATGGGCGAGCTGCGTTACGTACAGATCAATACCCTGCACCCGGAAGAGGACGATTTTCTCAGCATCCACGGTCTGATCGCGGCCGGCGATGTACCCGCGGCCGCGCTGGAGTCGGCGTGCGCGCAGGAACAGCAGAAGCTGCGCGAGGCGGTGGGCGATATCCCCGCCTACCTGCAGGCCGAATACAGCGACGTGCTGCTGGGCAGCATGGTGCACGACATCAACGCTATGCGCGGGTTGCTGAGCGAACCCGAGCGCGTGCTCTTCGCCGAGCACTGGCCGGCTGGCGAAAAACCGGGCGGCATCACCGCCACCATCCAGTATCCCGGCGCGCTGCGCGTGGTCTACACCTGGATCTTCCTGCCCGGCCTGCGCGATTACTTTCAGGAAATCGCGCTCATGTCGGCCTCCACCCGCGTGCGCATCCAGTTTCCCTCGCCCTACCTGCGCAACTTCCCCACCCCGGTGATCGTACAGCACATGCAGAGCGGCGCGGCGGTGGAGGAGCGCGTGATCGTATCCTACGAAGAGGCGTTCGAGCAGGAACTGCTGGCCTTCCACGACTGCGTTGTCACCGGCGCGCCGCCGCTGACCGGCGCAGCCGACGCCCGCGCCGACATGCGCGTGCTGCAGCAGATTGTGGCCGCGCTCAACCCGCCCGGCCTGGGCGGCGAGGCGGCGCGCAGCCGCGAGGAGGGGGAGCGATGATCGCGATCTCCCTGCACGCATCCAGTTTCGTCGCCAGCCAATGCGGCTACAGTCCGGACAACCGCTGGGAAGACTGTGTCGCTGCGCTGGAGGGCCATTTCGCGCCGCTCGAAACCTTCCACCCGCGCTTCACCGCGCTGGTGGAAGAGGTGAAGCGGCTGGGCTTCGAGCGCATGGACGTGTGGCAGCCGGCCGAACTGAACTGGACCTGGGCCGCGCCCGGACACATCCAAGCCGCGCGCGAGGTGCTGCACCAGCAGGGCGTGCACCCCACCAGCCTGGCCGGCGAGTTTGGGGAGACGCGCGAGCAGTTCCTGGCCGCCTGCCGGGTGGCCAGCGGCATCGGCGCGCCGCTGCTGAGCGGCACCACCGCCCTGCTGGCCGCCGACCGCGCCTTCGTCACCGCCACGCTGGAGCAGTTTGGCCTGCGGCTGGCGATTGAAAACGAGGTCGAACAGACGCCGGCGGAGATCCTGGCGCAGATCGGCGATGGCGGCAATGGGCGCATCGGCGCGGCAGTCGACACCGGCTGGTGGGCCTCGCACGATTACGACCCCGCCCAGGCCATCCGCGAGCTACGCGGCCATATCCTGCACGTGCACCTCAAGGACGTCTACCCTGGCGAGGAGCACGTGAACTGCGGGTATGGGCGCGGCTGCGTGCCGCTGCGCGAATGCGTGCGCGCGCTACAAGCCGGCGAGTATAACGGCCCGGTCAGCGTCGAAAACCACGCGCTGGATCACGACCCGCGCGCCGAGCTGGCGCAGGCGCGCCAGATGCTGGAGGAATGGCTCAGCTCGGAACGCGGCTGAGCGCTTACTTGCCCATCCCGGCTTTGACCGGCAGCCCAGAGCGCACCCAGCGCGACATGCCGCCCTTCATATTGCTGACCCGATAGCCCTGCGCGCTCAAACGGCGCGCCGCGGCGCCGCTGCGGCTGCCGGATGCGCACACGCAGATGATCTCGCGCCCTTTGGGCAGGCGGGCGATTTTCGTATCCAGGTCATCCAGCGGGATCAGTTCCGCGCCTTGAATGTGGCCCTGCTTGTACTCCGCCGGGGTGCGCACGTCCAGCAGATAGGGTTTGGGGTGCTGCGCCGCCAGCGTTTGCACCTGGCCGGGCTCCAGTTGGTTGATTGCGGTTTGATGAAAGAGACGCGAGAAGAAATCCATGCCGGTTATCCTGAAGAAGAGTAGCGCGCTTGCGCGCACGAAGGCCAATCATACTAAAAAATTGGTTTTTTGGGTGAGATTGCATCAGGTTGTAACTTTTTCAACCCTGGCTGCATCTAAATTCCGAAACCAACAAAGCCGATCAGGAGATAAGCATGAATTTCAATCTGGATATGAATTTTCCAACCAATACGTCTGCAAATTCCACGAATTACGATGTGATTATCATCGGCGGCGGGCCGGCAGGCGTTACCGCGGCCATCTACACCGCCCGCGCCAATCTGAAAACCTTGATTATCGATAAAGGCCTCACCGCTGGCGCGCTGGGCATCACCGGCAAGATCGCCAATTACCCGGGCATCCTCGAAGAGATCAGCGGAGCCGATCTGCTGGAACGCATGCGCGAGCAGGCGCGTTCCTTCGGAACCGACTTCGTGTCGGATAAAGTCATCGGCGTGGACTTGCAGTCTGAAGAGAAGACCGTCTTCGCCAATAACAACACCTACACCGCCCGCGCGGTGATCATCGCCACCGGCTCGATGGGCCGCGGCACGCGCGTCAAGGGCGAGGATGAGATGCTCGGGCGCGGCGTTTCGTACTGCGCCACCTGCGACGCGGCCTTTTTCCGCGATAAGGAAGTGGTGGTAGCCGGCAACAGCGATGAAGCCATCGAAGAAGGCCTGTTCCTGACCAAGTTCGCCGGCCGCGTGTATTTTCTCTCGCCCACCCCGGAATTGAAAGCGCCGCAGCACCTGGTGGATGAGCTGCTCGAAAACCCCAAAATTACGCTCTACAAAGGCGCCAGCCTGCGCGAAATCATGGGCGAGAGCCGGGTGGAAGCCGTGCGCTTTGCGCAGCGCGGGCAGCCGGAACAGACCCTGCCGGTCAGCGGAGCATTCGTCTACCTGCAGGGCGGTAAACCGATCACCGATTTCCTCCAGGGGCAGCTCGAGATCACCGAGACCGGCTGCCTGGTGGTCGACCGTGAATACCAGACCGCCATCCCGGGCGTGTTCGCCGTGGGTGACGTGCTGTGCAATCATGTCAAACAGGCGGTGATCGCCGCCGCCGAGGGCGCCGTGGCCGGCATCGCCGTGGACAAGGTGCTGCGCGGGCGCAAGCAACTGGCTGTGGACTGGTCGAAGTAAACCACGCCAAAATCGTTATCAAAACCAATCATCAAACAGCAGGAAATGGAGAAATCATTATGAGCAAACCCGTACATGTCACCGACGCCGAATTCGAAAATGTTGTCCTCAAATCAGACATCCCCGTGGTAGTCGACTTTTGGGCGCCCTGGTGCGGCCCGTGCCGCATGGTGGCCCCCATTCTGGACAAGCTGGCCAAGGAACAGGAAGGCAAAGTGCTGATCGCCAAGGTCAACACCGATGAAGATTACCAGTGGGCCATGAAGTATGGCGTACAGGGCATACCCACCATGCTGTTCATCGCCGGCGGTAAGGTGGTGCACAAGCAAGTCGGCGCCATGCCCGAAGGCATGCTGCGCATGGTGCTGGAGGAATTCCTCAACGCGGTAACAGTTGCAAAATAACAAACCGCGCAGTATTCTATTTTCAGATACAGAAGTTTGGGAGGAACGGCCATGAAAGTCAATGAATCCAACGCTGACCGGATCATCCGGATCGTATTTGGGATCGTTTTGCTGGTACTGTACTTCACCGGGGTCGTCACCGGCGGCTGGGGCATTGTGTTCCTGGTTCTTGCCGCCGTCGCGCTGCTGACCGGCATCACCGGCTTCTGCCCGCTGTACGCGCTGTTGAAGATGCGCACCAACAAGTAATTGACCGATCGATAAACACATAATGCAAACGGGACGCCCGGTGGGCGCCCCGTTTGCATTTAACCATCAATCCTTCATATATTCGGATAAATCCAGCCGGCCGAACAGGCGCTCGCGCATCCCGGCGGGCAGTTCGGCGGGGGGAGCGGTATGCTCGTAGATCTCGACCGTCTTGCGCAGGGTGTCGATCACGATGCGACAGTTCTCGCAGTCCTTGACGTGTTCTTCGATCAGCGCGCACAGGTCGGCGCGCAGCTCGCCGTCGATATACTCCGACAGGCTGCCCAGCAATACTTTGCAATCGTGGGAATGCACATGTTCGCTCATCGCCGGTTTTCCTCCTGCAATTTCTCCCCAAAATACACCGATAATTCCTGCCGCAGACGCAGCCGCGCGCGCAGCAGGCGCGTCTTGACGTTGCTTTCGCTGATCCCCAGCGCCTCGGCCGTGTCCTGGATCGAAAGGCCTTCCAGATCGCGCATCACAAACACCACGCGCAGCCCCTCGGGCAGGTTGCGCACGGCGCGGTCCAAAAACTGGCGCGATTCGCTGGAAAGCAGCTCGCTCTCCGGCAGACAGCAAAAATCGACAATTTCCATCCCCTCGCTTTCGGCTTCGGCGTCAAACGGCGCGCTGTCCTCCACCGAGACTTCCTGCGGCTTGCGCTTGCGCGCCAGCATCAATGCCTCGTTGACGGCGATGCGGTACAGCCACGTGGTCAGGCTGGAGCGGCCTTCAAAATTCGGCAGGGCGCGCAGCGCTTTGATGTAGGTCTCCTGCAGCACGTCTTCCGCATCCTGCTCGTCACCCAAAATCTGCAACGCCACGCGGTACACGTGCCCGGAGGTCTGGTCGACCAGGTGCGCAAACGCCTCGCGGTCGCCGGATCGCAACGCTTCGAGGGAAATGCCGCCCGCCGTCTCTGTCATTTTGATGCAGCCCACATACCAAAAGTTACCCAACCGTCCATGCCAATGATTGTATCCTGATTGAGAGGTTCAAGGCAACCCGCAAGATTGGAGAAGACAAAAGCCGGTCGCGCTTTGCGGGCACAGCTCGATGATCCAACCGTAAGACGCATTGGTTGGGGTGAAGCATTCGGTCGAGCCACCGCGTGTCAAATGCACCAACTGCCTCCGAATGCTTCACCCGGGGATGGCACGGAAACATTTTGAGCGGATGAAACGGTCCACGGACGTGAGGGTGGGCGAAGCATCTGGAGGAATTTCCAGTCCTTTCCTCGACCAGTAATCGACCAGATGCTTCGCCCCTACATCGTTCGCTGGATGAGGTGGTTTATGGCCGTAGAGGTGGACGATGCATATTAAGTGTGGCGAACCGTGATACAGGATGGTTTTTGGAACGATCAAATATGAAACACGACCCAGGCATCAGCGCGATACTTGGGTCGTGTTTCCATCGAAAGCCATTACTGCCCGGTAGCGATGGGCAGGCCTTGCGCCTGCCACTGGTTCATGCCGCCGGCCATGCTGGTGACGGTGGTAAAGCCCGCGTCCAGCAGAATATCGCGCGCCTGGGCGCTGCGGTTGCCGCTGCGGCACACTACCACCACCTCGCGGTCTTTCGGCACTTCATCCAGGCGGCTGGAAAGCTGCGCCAGCGGGATCAGGGTGGCATCCGGAATGTGCAGCTCGTTCCACTCGCTCGGCTCGCGCACGTCCAGAACAAACGCGCCGCCGTTGCGCAGGTTGGACGCCTCGGCCACGCTGACCTCAAGCGGGTAGGCTTCGGCCGTTTGCTGCCCGGGCTGCATCAACGCGAACGCCGCGATGGCGATCAGCGCCACGGCGACGACAATCCAAATCCAACTTGGAAAGGACTTCCTGGCAGCCGCTTTGGCGGAGGCCTTTCCCGAAACTTTACGTGATGGTTTATTCATGATTTCTCCTCGTGCATACGATGGTATCAAAACCGGGTGTAGTCTGCAAGACTTTGGTTTATTAGATGTAGAATGCCTTGAAAAGTTACAAAATAGAACGAAACAACACGGCTATTACTTGACTTTACCGGTAAACTATCTATACTTTATCTGGAACATCCGTTCAAACAGGAGGAAGCATGTGCCGCAACATCCGACCACTCCACAATTTTGAACCCCCTGCCAGTGAAGAGGAAATCCGCGCCGCGGCGCTGCAGTACGTGCGCAAGATCAGCGGGTTCCAGCGGCCGTCCAGGGTCAACCAGACCGCCTTCGACGAGGCCGTGGACGCAGTGGCCGCCGCCTCCGCCGCGCTGCTGGCCGCGCTGGAAACCAGCGCCGCGCCCAAAGACCGCGCCGTCGAGGCCGCGCGCGCCAAAGCGCGCTCGCTGCAGCGGTTTCCGAAAGGAGATACAGTCTGATGCAATCGACCAGCAATCTCCAAAGTGACTTCCCGGCCGGCGTCAGCCAGCCCGCCCTGCGCGCTCTGCACGGCGCGGGCATCCAGCGATTGGAGCAACTCGCCGCCTTCTCGGAAGCCGAGCTACTCAAACTGCACGGCATGGGTCCCAAAGCGCTCGGCCTGCTGCGCCAGGCATTGGAGGCGCGCGGTCTCCAGTTCGCCGCCAGCCCCACCAGCCGCGAGGAGCAATAGCGTGGAAGAAAGCATCCGGCAGGCTCTAGAGGACATCCGGTCTGGGGACGGGCAGGCGCAGAACCGCGCTTACACCGCGCTGATGGCTGCCACCGAACAGCCCGTTGACTGGGCCTATGAAGTTTGGGATGATCTGCTGGCCGGCCTGACCCACAAGGATAACCACGTGCGCGCCATCTCCGCGCAGGTGCTCAGCAACCTGGCCAAAAGCGACCCGCAGGGGCGCATGCTGGCCGACTTTGACCGGCTGCTGGGGGTGACGCGCGATGAGCGCTACGTCACCGCGCGCCACGCCATGCAGTCGATCTGGAAGGTGGGGCTGGCCGGCGAAGCGCAGCGCCAATGCACGGTTTCCGGGCTGGCATTGCGGTTTCAGGAGGCCGGCGGCGAGAAGAACGGCACCCTCACCCGCTTTGACATCCAGCAGGGGCTGCGCAATCTGTACGATCAGACACACGACGAGAAGATCCTGACCCAGGCCCTGGAACTGATCGAAACCGAGCAAGACCCCAAATATCGCAAAAAGTACGCGACTCTGTGGAGGAAATTATGAAAATCGCGATGGTCAGTCTCATCGTCAACGACCCATTGGAAGCGCACCGCTTTTATACTGAAAAACTGGGCTTTGCCAGCCGGATGCTGGAACCGGAGGCGCGGCTGGCCATCGTGGCCTCGCCCAACGACCCGGATGGCACCGGCCTGCTGCTGGAACCCAACGATCACTCGGTCAGCCGGGCGTTTCAGCAGGGCGTCTACCAGTTGGGCATGCCGGTGATCGTCTTCGGCGTCGAGGATGTGTACCGGGAGGCGGAACGGTTGAAGGCTCTGGGGGTGGTTTTCCGCAAAGAGCCGGCCCCGGCCGCGTACGGCGGGCATGAGGCCATCATCGAGGATGGTTGCGGCAATCTCGTCCAGCTCTACCAGGCATAACGCGCGAGGTAAAATATGGCAAAACTTGTTTCCCACCCGGAAGGCATGAAACCGCAGCCGCAGACCTTCCGCGCGGTGCTGCGCCTGGAGGGCAAAACCGCCACCGGCATCGAAGTGCCCAAGGAGGTGGTCGAAGCGTTTGGGGTTGGACAAAAGCCGCCGGTGCGCGTGACCGTGGGCGGGCACACCTACCGCTCCACGGTCGCTGCGTACAACGGCGTGTACATGATCCCGGTGGCAGCCGAACACCGCGAGGCCGCCGGCTTCAAAGCCGGGCAGGAAGTGGAGGTCACGCTGGAGCTGGACACCGAACCGCGCGTGGTACAACTGCCGCCCGACTTTGCCGCTGCCCTCGCCGCTGATGCCGCCGCGCAGCGCCGCTATGACGGTTTATCCTACAGCCACAAGCGCCGCTGGCTGCTCTCGGTGGAAGGCGCGAAAACGCCCGAAACCCGCCAGCGCCGCATCGCCGCGGCAGTCAAAGCCCTGCGCGAAGGGAAGTAGCCCGCCCGCGCGGCAATCGACGGTCACGTAAAGACGCAAGATTTTCGATTTTCCGGCAATGAATAAAGGGACCTTGTAGCGTGCGCCAAGGCGCACGCTACAAACGTTCTTTATTCTTTGTTGGATAGAAAATCTTGCGTCTTTACCTTTTTTTGGTCGAACGCGCGTACAACTGGCGATCGGCCGCCACCTTACAGATTCGTTAACTCCCATCAAACTCACCCCGAATACTGCGTATATAATTAACCCGCTCAACATTTCACAGTTGAATACGCACTCACCCGAAGGGGGCACCGCATGATGGTTCCGTCGTTTTTATCGCCGCGCCAGCCAGGCAACCACGTCACTGGCATTCCCTCTTTTCCCCATTGGATTTCCTTCTTCTGCATGCTGACCTTGACCGCCGGCCTGCTGGGCATGCTGCCGTCAACCGCGACGGCCCAGGCGGGACTGGTGGTCACCAGCGTCGCGGATACCGGCGCGGGCAGCCTGCGCCAGGCCATCCTCGATGCGCCGGTTGGCGCCACCATCACATTCTCGCTGCCCAACCCATCGGTGATCACGCTCACCAGCCAGATCACGGTCGATAAAGACCTGACGATCACCGGCCCGGGGCAGGCCGCGCTGGCCATCAGCGGC
>CALDSL010000517.1 GCA_937920255.1 uncultured Anaerolineaceae bacterium
CGACGGCCGCCAGGGTCATCACCAGGTAGACGCGCGCGGCGCGGCGGGCGGCGGGTTTGCGGTCGGAGAAGACCAGCGCCACGGCGCACAGCGCGGCCGCGTCGATCAGCAGCGTGGCGGCCAGCCCTTCGGCGGCCAGCGTGCCGGCCACGGCCAGGACGGCGGTGGCCAGCGCCAGCGCCCACCAGCGCGCGCCGCCCTGCGGCACCGCGCGGGCGTAGATGAACGCCCACAGCGCCACCAGCGCGAACGCGCCGCCAAAGATCCAGTTCCAGTGTGTTGCAGTTTCAGCCATTAAGGTCATGCCAGGCCTCTCTTTACCAGATCAACATCGCGGCGGCCAGCAGCAGCACGCACACGGCGGAGGCCAGCAGGGCGCGCCGTTCCAGCCCGGCGGCGCGCTCGACCGCCCAATAGGAAGCCGCGCGCAGCCCGCGCCACGCGCCCAGGTACCACGGGTCGGGGTCGAACAGGCGGAAGGCGGGTCCAAAGGTGGCGCCGGCCAGTTCGGAAAAGTCGACCGCGCCCACGCGGTCGTCCTCGGGCAGCGGGTCGCCGCCGGTGAAGGCCTGCACGCTGCCGCTGCGCGAGGCGCGCGCGGTGGCGTAAAAGGCCCAACCGGCCAGCACCGCCAGCAGGGTAATCACCGCCGCGGCGGTGACCGGCAGGCTCAGGCTGCCAGTCTGCAGGCCCAGCCAGGTGACCTCACCCGGCCAGGGCATGCCCAGCGCCTGGGCGGCGGGGGCGGCCAGCCAGCGCACCAGCACTTGCGGCGCCAGGCCGAAGACCAGCGCCAGCGCGGCCAGGAAACCCATGCCCGCCAGCATGGCCGGCGAGGCGTCGCGCAGCGAGCGGCGGCTGAGTTCTTCGGGAAGCTGGCCGTAGAACACGCTCACCGTGGCTTTGAGGATATAGAAGGCGGTAAAGGTGCTCACCAGCCAGGCTACCAGCACCACCAGGGCCTGCCCGGCATCGAGCGCGGCGGCGTACAGCAGCCATTTGGCCACAAAGCCGTTGGTCAGCGGCACGCCGATGATGGCGGCGGCTGCCACCAGCCAGACGCGGTGCGTGCCGGGCATCACCCGCGCCAACCCGCCAAGCTGGCGCATGTCGCGCGTGCCGGTCTCATGCTGCACCGCCCCGGCGCACAGGAACAGCGTGCCTTTGAAAATGCCGTGGCTCAGGCAGTAGAACAACCCGGCGGCGATGCCGGCCGGCGTGCCCAGCCCCAGCCCGGTGATGATATAGCCAAGCTGACTGATGGTGGAATAGGCCAGCAGCCGCTTGAGGTCGGTCTGTACCAGGGCGAACAACGCGCCGGCGATCATGGTCACGCAGCCGAGAACGATCACCACAGTGTTCCACTCCGGCTGCCAGGCCGAGAAGGAATACATGCGCGCCACCAGATACACGCCGGCCTTCACGTAGCAGGCCGAGTGCAGCAGCGCCGAAACGGGGGTGGGGGCGTTCATCGCCTCGGGGATCCAGGTTTGCAGCGGGAAAATGACCGACTTGGCCATGGCCGAGACCAGCATCAGGAAGAAGATGCCGCCGGTGAAGGCCGATTGCACGCCCGGGTCGGTCCACAGGAAGGAGCCGCTGGATTGAAATAGCAGCAGGATGGCGATCAGCAGGCCGTAGCCGGCGGCGTGGGTGATGATGAGCACCTTGCGCGCCCCGGCGGCGGCCTCGCTGCGCTTGTACCAGAAGCCGACCAGGAAGTACGAGCATAACCCGATCACTTCCCAGCAAAAGTAGGCCACCAGCAGGTTGGCCGAATACACCAGCCCCACCAGCCCGGCGATGAAGACCAGCATCAGGCTGTAAAAGCGGGTGGTGCCCTCTTCTTCGTGGGCCATGTAGCTGACGCAGTACAGCAGAATGGCCGCGCCGATGCCGGTGGCCATCAGCGCGAAGATCACGCTCAGCGCGTCGACGCGCGCGGCCAGCGCAATGCCGCGGTCCCATTCCAGCAGGCTGGCCTCCACGGCCTGCCCGCTCTGAACCGCCGGGATGAGCGCCACAACGGACGCAAACGCGACCAGCCCGGCGACAAACGCCAGCCAGCCCTTGATCCGCCGGCTCAACACCCGGCCCAGCGCCAGTTGCAGCACGACGCCGGACAATAATGCCGCAAACGGGATGACAACCAGAGTTATCACGGTGCACTCCCAGATTTCAAAGATTCAACCATCAACCGCCGGCAACCGGCGGGAATATGCAAATGTCATCGCCGGGCGCAATGGGCGTTTCGGCCCATACCCCATCGCGGATGTCGCGCCCATTCACCAGAATGATGGCGATTTCCGACAGGCTGCCGTCCGGCTTGAGCACCCATTTGGCGAACGGTGGGCCGTAGCGGCGGCACAGCTCGTCGAGCAGCGCGCCGGCCGTGGCGGCCGTGGTGATGTAGTGCTCTTCGGCCACGCGGGTCACGTCTCTCAGATAGGCGAAATACTTAATTCTCATATGCGGCTGCCATCCAGACGCAACCCCTCTTCCGGCATCACCAGTCGAGGGGTTGCGGTGTTCATGCGTTGCTTTCCGGCCGAGGCTTACGCCAGGCCCAGACTTTGCAGCTTCTCCGGCAGCGGGACGCCGTTACCATCCCAGCCGCGCAGGGTATAGTAGACGGGCAGCATTTCGTTCAGTCGGCTGACCTCACCCTTCGAAGCGCCGGACTTGATCGGCTCTTTCAGCAGGCGTTCGGGGAGCACGTCGTCGTTGCTGCTCAGGCCGGCAGTCAGGTTCCACATGCGTTCCAGGTTCCAGATGCGGTCGCCCGCTTCCATGAAGTCGGCGGTGGTGTACTGGATACCGGTGGCGCCGCTCAGCAGGGCGGCCAGCTCGTCGCCGCCGATACCGAAGGTGGCGAACAGGCACGCGCCGGTCGAGTCGAGCGCGGCGGTCAGGTTCTGGAAGGTGATCACCAGTTCGGGCTTGCCGTCGATGGTGTGCTGGTCCATTTTGACCGGGTTGCCGAGCACTTCCACGGCGATGGTATAGCCGCGCACGTGGCAGCCGCCGCGGTTGCTGGTGGCGTAATGCAGGCCGATGCCCTGCACGCCGCGCGGGTCGTAGGCGGGCATTTCCTGCTTCTTGCAAGACATGCTGTACTCGGGGTGGCCGTAAGCGTCCGCCAGGCGGTAGGAGCCGTCGGCCATCTTATCGCCAAAGCCCTGGCGGTAGCCCATCAGCTTCACCATCTCGACCATCACTTCGGCGTTGCCAAAGTTGAGCGGGATGCCGCCGGTGTCTTTGAGGGTGATGATGCCGTTCTCGTACAGGTCCATGGCGCAGGCGATGGTGGTGGCGGTGGAGATCGTATCCAGGCCGAGATCGTTGCACAGATAGTTGGCCTTGATGATCGCGTCGAGGTTGTCGATGCCGCAGTCAGCGCCGAAGCCCCACGCGCTTTCGTACTCGGGGCCTTCGCCTTCACCGGCGAACTTGGGATTGGTCACCTTGGTGGCGCGCCCGCACTCGATGATGCAGGAATGGCAGCCGCGGGGGCGCAGCAGGTTGTTGGCGGCCAGCGCTTCGCCGCCGGTTTTATCGGCGGTGGGGAAGTAGCCATCATTGAAGTTGCGCGTGGGCAGCGAGCCGACGCTGTTGAGGATGTTGACCAGCACGTCGGTGCCGAAGGCCTTGAGGCCGGCGCCGCCCACCGGGTGGGCTTTGATCTTGGCCGAGGCATCTTTGGCGGCCAGGTCGAAGGCTTCCTTGTTGCCCACGGTGACCGCGCCGGTGCCGACCACGGCGATGCCTTTCAGGTTTTTGGAGCCCATCACCGCGCCCACGCCCGAACGGCCGGCTGCGCGGCCCATCTCGTTCATCACGGAGGCGATCAGCGACAGCCGTTCGCCGGCGGGGCCGATGCAGGCCACTTTGGCGTCTTCATCGGTCTCGGCGCGCAGCATGTCGGTGGTTTCGGGAACTTCTTTGCCCCAGATCGCGCTGGCGTCGCGCAGTTCCACCTGGTCGTTTTTGATCCACAGGTAGACCGGGGTGGGGGCCTTGCCTTCGAAGATGACCATATCGTAGCCGGCGTACTTCAACTCGGGGCCGAACGAGCCGCCCGAGTTGGAGGCGGCGATGGCGCCGGTGAGCGGGCTTTTGCAAACCACATCGTAGCGCCCGACGTTGGGGGCGAACGTACCGGTCAGCGGGCCGGCGGCGAAGAACAGCTTGTTTTCGGGCGAAAGCGCATCGATATTGGGGTCGACTTCGTCGAACAGCATCTTGGCGGCCAGACCGCGGGCGCCGATAAAGGCGCGGGCGGCTTTCATATCCAGCGGCTCTTTGGTGATCGTACCGCTGGTCAGGTTTACGCGAATGACTTTACCAGTCCAGGCGTTCATCAGCCCACCTCCTGGAATGCTTCTTTAAATTTCTTGGCAAACGACTTCTTGCGCGAGCGGGTGGCCACGGTGGCATCCACAAATTCCAGCGCCTGGTTGGGGCAGGCGGCCACGCACTCGGGCGCGCCGGCGCAGGTGTCGCATTTGAGGATTTTGTTGGTGACCATATCGTAGGTCGCGTTGCCAAACGGGCAGGCCTGCACGCACATGCGGCAGCGGATGCATTTGGCGACGTCATACTCGACGACGATCGTGCCGTCGGCGCGGTGCATGGCGCCGGTGGGGCAAACCGCCACGCAGGGTGCATCGTCGCACTGCTGGCACATCATGGGGACCGAGAACTGCTCGCGTTCCCAGTTGTAGACATGCACGCGGCTGGCCGAGGGGCGCGCCTCGCCTTCGCGCGTGTAAGCGCATGCGAGCACGCACGTATTGCAGCCGGTACACCGTTCAGGGTGTATCATCAACACCTTTGACATTGAGTTAGCCTCCTGTGGGGTACGTGGAAGAGCGCAGGCCGGTTGTTCACCTGAACCTTGCGCTTGTATTATAGGGAGTCAC
The DNA here is from genome assembly GCA_937920255.1 of uncultured Anaerolineaceae bacterium. GTDB lineage: Bacteria > Chloroflexota > Anaerolineae > Anaerolineales > Anaerolineaceae > CALDSL01. The sequence goes on from CALDSL010000517.1 coordinate 4,923, forward strand.
CTACGGAGGCGCATCCACAGGAAGTGGGGTTTATTGTCGGTCGAAAGGATAAAGATTCGGCGCGGGGACTAGTCTTTGGGGGAGGAGCGGGAGGGGGTAAGGGATAGATCCAACAATGCGATTGACCCTGGCTGCGGATAAACGACACAAACCCTCACCCCAACCCTCTCCCAGAGGGAGAGGGAGCCAGCAGTACCCCACAGAAAGTACGCCGCGAGCGCTATTCCCCGCGATTTGGCCCTACGAGGTGGTGCTGCACGCCGTAGGCGATGGCTTCGGCGCGGCTGCTGACGCCCAGCTTGGACAGCACCCGGCTGACGTGGTACTTGACGGTCGAAATGCCCACCACCAGCTCGGCGGCGATCTCGGCGTTGGTCTTGCCTTCCAGCAGCAGGCGGTAGACCTCCCACTCGCGCTCGGTCAGCTCCTGGTGCAGGGGGGTGCCACCTTTCTGGTGGATGAGCGAAGTGGCGGCTTCGCGCGCCAGGGTGGCCTTGCCGCTCCGCGCCGCGCGGATGGCCTCGGCCAGCTCGGCGGCCTGGGCGCTTTTGAGCATGTAGCCGATCGCGCCGGCCTCCAGCACGTCCTGCACCAGTTGGTGGTCGAGGAAGCTGGTGAGGGCGATGACCTGGGTTTGGGGCGAGACGCGCCGGACGCCGCGCGTGGCTTCCACGCCGCTCATGCCGGGCATCATCAGGTCCATCAGCACAACATCCGGGCGGCGGATGGCGCAGAACTGCACCGCTTCTTCGCCGCTGCCGGCCTCGCCGATCAGTTCCAGATCGGGGAAGGCCAGCAGAAACAGCCGCAGCCCACCGCGCACCACGCTGTGATCATCCACCACCAGAACGGTTATGCGCTCATTCATCGTCCGCCCTCATCTTCCCGGTGGTCACCATACCACCTCCACCCGCGTGCCGTCTCCCGGCCGGGCGTCGATCTGGATGCTCCCGCCGATTTCTTTCACCCGCTCGCGGATGAAGTTCAGCCCCATGTGGTCTGAGGTGACCGCGGCCGGGTCAAAACCGCGGCCGTCATCGACCACCACCAGGCGCACGCACTGCTTGCACAGACGGCAGTGCATGTGCGAGCGCCGGGCGCGGTCGGCAGGCTGCACCCGGTCAAAAATTACCGTCACGCGGCCGGCCTGGGCGTGTTTTTCGACGTTGTGCAGCAACTCTTGCGTCACGCGGTACAGCGCGATCTTGGCGTCGGCGGGCAACTGGCACTCGAAGCGTTCGGTCTGAAACACGGCCGGAATGCGCGTGCGGCTGGAAAAGGCCTCCACTTGCTGGCGCAGCAGGGTGAAGATATCGGCCTGGAGCAGGGCTTCGGGGCGCAGCTCGAACAGCAACATGCGCATTTCGGCCAGCGCGCCGCAGGATAACTTGCGCAATTCTTGCAGCGCCATGCGGCCGTGGCTTTCGTCCTGTTCCCACAACACGGGCAGCACATCGGCGATGAGCGAGGCCGAAAACAGGGTCTGCGTGACCGTATCGTGCAGGTCGCGCGCCAGGCGGTCGCGCTCGGAGAGAATAGCGGCCTGTTCGACGCGCTGGCTCAGGCGCGCGTTCTCGATGGCCAGCACGGCCTGGTCGCTGTAGGCGCAGGCCAGGGCGATATCCTCGTCGTCGAAATTCTGCGGCTCGTCGAAGTACAGGTCGAGCGTGCCGTACACCTCGCCTTTGGGAAAAATCATGGGGACGGCCAGCAGGGCGCGGTAGCGCGTGGAAAGCTGGATGAGGATCGCCTCGCTTTCCTCGTCCAGCGACGCGCCGGTGCTGTGAAGGCGCTGGTTGACGTCTGGAATGGCCACGGGCCTGCGCTGGACCGCGGCGTTGCCGGTGGCCAGCCGGCCAAAGGGGATGCGCGCCTCGCGCACGTACTGTTCACTCAGCCCCTGGTGGGCCTGGATTTGCATGATGCCGCTCTGGCCCACCGGGCGATAGATGGCCGCGGCCTGGGCGTAGAGGATTTCGCGCGCCTGGCGGACGATGAACTGCAGGATCTCGTCCAGCGAGCGGTTGGAGTTGAGCACGCGCAGCGTCTCGCGCAGGCTGACGGCAACGCGGTGTTCGCGTTCCAGCCGCTGGGCATCGCTGTGGCTGCTGTGCTGAAGGTGGGTGATCATGCAGATCTGGCTTTCGTGTGTCGAGTTATCGGGTGTGAGGAATCTTACGCAACCTTCATTATATGCCAGGTTGCCGGCGGGCGGTATGGGACAGAAATAACCCGAAGTGGACAGAAGATCACATCTTTTGATGCTGTCCGGCATGGGGAAGGCGAGTGATGTTTCGCGCTGGGCGGTAGGCTGCGCGCGCGGGAATACCACTATGCAAATCTGGTGTAAGATTATTGCAGTCACTCCAACACTCCCTTTCCACGAAAGACAGGCCCATGTCCCTTCCCGCGTCTGAGCGTATTTCACCGCGCACCTGGATCATCATGGCCGCGCTGGCAGTCACCGGCCAGATCGCCTGGGCGGTCGAAAATTCCTGGTTCAACACCTTTGTCTACGACACCATCACCCCCGACCCGCGCCCGGTGGCGTGGATGGTGGCGGGCAGCGCCATCACCGCCACGCTGACCACGCTGCTGATGGGCACGCTCAGCGACCGCACGCGCTCGCGCTGGGGCCGCCGGCGGCCGTTCATCCTGCTGGGCTACATCCTGTGGGGACTTTCGACGGTGCTGTTCCCCACCGTGGCCTACATTCAAGCCACCAGCGTGGCGGTGATTATGGTGGTGGTGGCTGATTCGCTGATGACCTTCTTTGGCTCGACCGCCAACGACGCGGCCTTCAACGCCTGGACGGCCGATATCGCCACCAGCCGCACGCGCGGCCGGGTGGAGGGCGTGCTCAACATGAGCGTGTTCCTGGCGCAGATCGTGGCGCTGGTGGCGGCCGGGGTGCTGATCGACAGCCTGGGTTATTTCACCTTCTTCTATGCGCTGGGCGGGATCGTGATGCTGGTGGGGCTGGTGGCGGGCAGCCTGCTGCGCGACGCCCCGGCGCCGCTGGAGGCACCGCGCCGCGCATTCTGGGCCGAGTTTGGCGAGCTGTTCAGCGTGGATACGCTGCGCGACAACCGCGATCTGTTCATCCTGCTGCTGTACATTATGGTGGCCAGCATCGGCATGCAGGTGTCCTTCCCGTACCTGATCGTCTACCTGGAAAACTACGTGGGCGTGAGCAAGAGCCAGTTTTCGATCATCGGCGGGGCGGTGATGGTGGGCAGCGCGGTGCTGGCGGTGCCATTTGGCGTGCTGGCCGACCGCTGGAACAAGCACGTCATGCTGGCGGTGTCCACCGTGGTCAGCAGCCTGGGCGGGGTGCTGCTGTCGCTGGTGAACACCCTGCCGCTGCTGGCGCTGACCGGGCTGGTGTGGCAGGCGTTTGGCGTGGCCGGCTCGATCGCCTCGGTGGCGTGGCTCAAAGACCTGCTGCCCGAGCAAAACCGCGGCAAGTTCCTGGGCATCCGCATGATCTTCTGGATCGCCATCCCCATGGTGGTCGGCCCGGCCATCGGCTCGGCGCTGATCCGCGCCTACGGCATCCCCACGGTGGTGCAGGGCGAGGCCGGTTTTATCCCGGTGCCGGTGATCTTCCAGGTCGGTTCGGCCATTGCCCTGCTGGCGCTGATCCCGCTGTTCTTACTCCGCCGGAGGCAGCATGCCGCGCGCGCAGATTGACGCCGGTTTCTGGCACGAGCGGCTGGAGGTCAACGCGCGGCGGGCGATCTTCCACCAGTGGGAGCAGCTTGTGGCCTCGGGCTGCATCGAGAACTTCCGCATCGCCGCCGGTGAGGTGGAGGGGCTGCGCGTGGGCTGGTTCTTCGCCGATTCGGACGCCTACAAGTGGCTGGACGCGGCGGCGCAGATCAGCGCCGGCTGGCCAGATGCGCGCCTGACGGCGCTGATGGATGACCTGATCGAGCTGATCGGCCGCGCGCAGGCGCCGGATGGCTACATCTTCACCTATAACCAGATCCATTTTCCCGGCACGCGCTGGCACAATTTACAGATCGAGCACGAGTTATACTGCCACGGCCACCTGATCGAGGCCGGGGTGGCGCATTTTCGCGCCACCGGCTCCCGCGCGCTGCTGGACATTGCCCGGCGCGCCGCCGACCGGGTGGTGGCCGATTTTTCCGGCAAAGGCCCGGAATACACCCCCGGCCACGAGGAGATCGAGCTGGCGCTGCTGCGGCTGCACGAAATCACCCCCGGCGACCGCGCCTATCTGGAGATGGCGCGCCAGTTTATCGAGCAGCGCGGGCGCGCGCCCGGTTTTGTACGCAGCCTGCTGCGGCAGAACCAGAGCGCCGGCCAGCGGCGCGCGGCTGTGCGCCAGCAAAAAGACGCCTACCTGGCGGCCCACCCGGATTACCGCCCCTACCAGCTCCCGCCCGACAACCCGTCGAAACAGCCGCGCTTCAGCCGGCTACGCTGGTACGCCAGCGCGCTGAGCGGCAAGTATTTTCAACAGCACGCGCCCATCCGCGAGCAGCGCGAGCCGGTGGGGCATTCGGTGCGCTTTGCCTACCTGCAAACCGCGGCGGCCATGCTGGCGCGCCACACCGGCGACGGTGACCTGCTGGACGCGCAGGCGCGCGTTTGGGAGGCGATGGTGGCGCGGCGCATGTACGTCACCGGCGGGATCGGCGCGGCGCCCGGGCTGGAGGGCTTTGGCCGGGATTTTGAGCTCGACCCCGAATACGCCTACGCCGAAACCTGCGCGGCGCTGGGCAGCCTGTTCTGGAACTGGGAGATGGCGCAGGCTACCGGTGAAGCGCGCTACAGCGAGCTGTTTGAGTGGCAGTTGTATAACGCCGCGGCTGTGGGCATGGGGCTGGACGGTTCCACCTACCTGTATAACAACCCGCTGGCGTGCCGCGAGGCGATCACCCGGCTGGCGTGGTATTCGGTGCCGTGCTGCCCGTCCAACCTCTCGCGCACCTGGGCCGGGCTGGGGCAGTATCTCTATTCGATTGCGCCGGGCGAGGTGCGCCTGCACCAGTACATCGGCAGCACGCTGGAGCAGGACGGCCTGCGCCTGGAACTGGAGAGCGGGCTGCCGTGGGAAGGCCGCGCGCGGCTGGCGGTGAAAGCTGTCCGACCGGAGGCAGGGGAGTGGGATCTGCTGCTGCGCCAGCCGGTGTGGGCCGCGTCGATGCGCGTCAGCGTCAACGGGGCGCCGGCGGTGCAGTACCCCGCGCCGCAGCCCAATCCGCAGCCGGCCGGCTCCGGTTTCGACCCGCGCGCGGCGCGGTTTCTCACCCTGCGGCGGGCCTGGCAGGCAGGGGATGTGGTCGAGATTGGCTTTGATATGCCAGTGCGGCTGCTGCGCGCCCACCCGCGCGTGCGCGGGCACGCCGGCAAGGTGGCCGTCACGCGCGGCCCGCTGGTGTACTGCCTGGAGAGCGTCGACAACCCCGGCGTGGATATCTTCTCCGCGCGGCTGGACCCGGGCACGCTCGTCCCCGTGCACCAGCCGGACGTGCTGGGCGGCTGCACGCTGCTGTACGGTAAATCTACGGCTGGCGCGCCGCTGGCGATGATCCCCTACATGCTGTGGGGCAACCGCGGTTCATCGCGGATGACGGTGTGGGTTTCCGTGTAGGTTGGGTTCGCCCTTCGGGCACGCAACGCGGAGCCCAAAATGTCACGGTTGTAAACGCTGTGAGTGGGCGAAACCCAACGCTCTTTGTGATAATCGAAAAGAACGTTGGGTTTCGCCCAATACCCAGGTTCAACGATATGGGAGTCTTGGGCTCCGCGTTGCGTGCCCGAAGGGCGAACCCAACCTACAAGTGAGCTATGAGGAAGACGAAACCAATGCCATCAACCTACACAATACGCACTCCCTGGACACCCACCGAGCCGGTGCCGCTGCCGGAATACCCGCGCCCGCAGATGACTCGGCCGAACTGGACAAACCTCAACGGGACGTGGCAGTACGCCATCCTGCCGCAGGACGCGCTTGCGCCGGAGGCGTATGACGGCACAATTCTGGTGCCTTACCCGCTCGAATCGCAGCTTTCGGGGGTGCAGAAGGCGCTGCTGCCCGACCAGCGGTTGTGGTACCGGCGTGCGTTTGACGACCCGCGCGCCGCGGGCGATGCTGCAAGCCGTGTGCTGCTGCACTTCGGCGCGGTGGATTA
>CALDSL010000518.1 GCA_937920255.1 uncultured Anaerolineaceae bacterium
CCGCCCAACGTGGCCGATTACCGCGCCGCCCTGGCGCAGTTGAAGCAGAATTAAAAAAGCGGGGCATCACGTCGATGCCCCGCTTTTTGAATGCAGTTTGGTCTACCACCAGGCGCGGAACCAGGTGGAGGTTTTCTGCTCCAGTTGCGCCTCGGGCAGGCTGGCGCTGACGTCCACCTTGACGATTTCCTTGACGTCGATGCTGCCGACGGTAAACGTGAAGATGCTGATACCGTCCGTGTCGGTGTTCGGCGGGCGGTACGACTGCACCGAGCCGTCCGGCAGAGTGACCGTCACGCTGATGGCAGCATTGCGCACCGCGCGCAGTTTCTGGTCCTGCACTACGATGTAAAGGGTCTGCTGGCTGTTGGGGTTGAGCAGCGAATGGCGCACAAAAGCGCGTAGTTGCAGGCTGGCCGGCGTTGTCTGGGGCTTCGGCTCTTTGCCTGGAGGGCTACTCGAATCGGGTTCGTCGGTAAACTCGCGCGGTATTCCCCTGCGCACCAGGTCATAATGGAAGCGCCCCATGTCGCTCAGGCCCACGTGGCGCCCATTGATCACTTCGCCGCGCCATTCCAGGCGCACATTTTCAAAGAACTGCACCATGCGCCCGTTCACCATTTCCACCTCAGAAATGGGGTTGCCAAAGTACAGATCGCCCTGGAAGGCATCGTAAAACTGCAAGAAACCGTAGCACACGTTGTGCCCGGTATCAAATTTGCGGCAGGCCGGGCCGCTGTTGCGCACTTCGGCTCGCGGCGCGCCGGGGGTGTAGAGTAGCTCGCCCAGGTTGCTGAGCCGCACCTGCTGACCGGCGGGGGCTTCGTGGTGCAACTCCAGCCGCGCGCGCTGGAAGTACTGCACTTCCAACCCCGTCACCTCGTCGGTTTCGGCGTCGCTGATCGGGTGGCCGAGGATCACATACGGATCAGGCAGCGAGCGGTAGAAGGTGAGGAACGGCCCGCTGACGGTGTAGCCGCTGTCTGGAAACTCCTGTGGCTCGGGCGTCTGCGCCGAACCGGAAATGGCCAGCCCGGGGAGAAAGAGTATCGCGATCAGAAAACCCAGCAACAATTGTTTTGGGATGCGCATAGTTTGATTATACAGAATATTTGGCGGCTTACAATCCGTTTGCAGGTGTGTATTTCTCAATTTGAGAAATTGTAAGGTGAGAAGAGGCGCGCCCGGCGCGATTTTCCACGCCGGGCGTGCATGTGGCTGTTATTCTTCATCCTGCTTGCGCAGGTGCGGGAACAGAATGGTCTCGCGGATGGTACGGTTGCCGGTCAGCAGCATCACCAGGCGGTCGATGCCCATGCCAAAGCCGCCGTTGGGCGGCATGCCGTACGACATGGCGCGCAGGTAATCATCATCCATCGGGTGGCGTTCCTCGTCCTCTTCTTCGTAGGCGCGGCCCATTTCGACGAAGCGTTTTTCCTGCTCCATCGGGTCGTTCAGCTCGGTGAAGGCGTTGCACAGTTCCATGCCGCCCGCGAAGCCCTCGAAGCGCTCCACGGTGGACGGGTCGCCGGGTTTGTTCTTGGCCAGGGGTGAGATGTCGCGCGGATAATCGTACAGGAAGGTGGGCTGGATCAGTTTGGGCTCGATGTAATCGCCCAACATGCCGTCGATCAGCTTGCCGCGCGCCGAACCGGGTTTGGGGTTCAACCCGCGGGCTTTCATCGCGTCGAACAGCGATTGGGTGTCCGGGCAGGCGCGGATGTCGATCCCCACCGCGTCAATCAACGCCTGGCGCAGATCCAGCCGCCGCCAGGGCGGGGTGAAGTCGATTTCTTCGCCGTTGAACATCACCTTGCGCGTGCCCAGTACCTGGTCGCAGACGTGGGCCAGCATTGCCTCGGTCAGATCCATCACTTTGAGGTAATCGGCGTAGGCCATGTAGAACTCGAGCTGGGTGAACTCGGGGTTATGCTTGAAAGACACGCCCTCGTTGCGGAAGTCGCGACCGATCTCATACACCCGGTCCAGCCCGCCCACCAGCAGGCGTTTGAGGTACAGCTCAAACGAAATGCGCAGATACAGGTCCTGTTTGAGCTGATTGTGATGGGTAACAAACGGGCGCGCCGCGGCGCCGCCGTAGATGGGCTGCAGGATGGGCGTTTCCACCTCGAGGAAACCGTTATTGTCGAGGAACTCGCGGATGGCGCGTACCACCCCCGCGCGCACCTGAAAAACGCGGCGCACCTCGGGGTTGACGGCCAGGTCGGCGTAGCGCTGGCGGTAGCGCGTCTCGGGGTCGTTGAGGGTGGCGTGGCGCACCACCTCGCCGTCCACCACCTCATCTTTGGCGGCCGGCAGGGGCGTGATGGCCTTGGCCAGCATGCGGAAGCTTTCCA
>CALDSL010000519.1 GCA_937920255.1 uncultured Anaerolineaceae bacterium
GTAGGTTGGGTTGAGCGCAAAATAATAACCATGATAAATCAACTTTTGCGCGAAACCCAACTTTATCGCCGACTTTGAGAACGTTGGGTTTCGCGCACGTGTTCATTCATATTGATGTAGCTTTGCGCTCAACCCAACCTACAGGTGACTACCAATAAGGACACCCCCCATGACTCTCCCTACAAACGAAACCATCCAATCCCTCGCGGCCCGGTATTCTGACGGGCGTTTCAACATCTTCGACGTGCAGGCGCAGGAGACGGCCGGCGCAGTTGTCCTCAGCGGGCGCGTATTAGATGAAGCTCAGCGCGCCGTGCTGCTGAACGCCTTCCCCGGCCGGCAGGTGGACGACAGCGCCCTGCGCGTGATGCGCAAAGGCGCGCGCCGCATGGCGGTGGCCGCTAACCTGACCAGCCTGCAAGGCAGGCCGACCTGGTTGAGCGAGCAGTTGAGCCAGCTCCTGGCCGGGCAGATGCTTGAGGTGCTGGAAGAACACGACCGCTGGGCGCTGGTGCGCCAGGACGACGGCTACCTTGGCTACGCCTATCTTCCGTACCTGACCACGGCCGCGCCGCTGCCGGCCACGCACATCGTCGCCGCGCCGCACGGGCTGCTACGCGCCGCCCCCAACGGCCGGCTGATCGGCCGCGTGCTGGGCGGCGCCTACGTGACCCTCATGGACCAGACCTCCGGTTCCGGTCCGGCGGGGTGGGGGCTGGTCAACGTTTTCGCGGCCGAATGCGAGCCCCACCCGGCCATGCTGCCCGCCGGCTGGCTGCCGCTGGACGCGCTGCGCTCGCTGGGCGCGCTGCCCGCCGACCCCGGCGCGCGCCGCCGCCAGATGATGCTGGACGCGCCCAGCATGATCGGCGTGCCGTACCTGTGGGGTGGGTCGAGCGCCAACGGGATCGACTGCTCCGGGTTCGCGCAGTGGCTGCACCGACTGGTGGCGATCGCCCTGCCGCGCGACGCCGACCTGCAGTACCAGGCCGGCCGCCCGGTGGAGCCGCCGTTCCAGCCCGGCGACCTGCTGTTCTTCGCCGAGCCGGGCGACGCGCGCGCCATCACCCACGTCACCGTTAGCACCGGCGGATGGAGCATCATCCACTCCTCGCGCCGCATCAACGGCGTCGGGTTCGACGACGTGCAGGCCGTCCCGCTCCTGCGCGACACCTTCGCCGGCGCGAGAACTTTCGTAGAGTAAGAGAGAAACGCATCACGAATAAAGACCGAATAAGAGCCGAATAGCACGAAAAAATTTATTTCATTATTCGTGGCATTCGGTTTTATTCGGCTCTTATTCGTGATGCGTTTTTTGTGTCAAATCAAAACTTTCCCTAGCTCCGCGAACACGGTATTCACCGCCGATTCATCATCTACGCCGCTGGTGAGGAGGAATAGCTCGCGCTCGCGGGTGTAGCCCCAGTCATGCAGCACAGCGGGCAGCGAGCCGGTCTTATGATAAAAATCCAGGCTGTCGCGTGGCACGTCGCGCAGCAGCAGCGAGGTATCCTGCTGCGCCAGCAGCATGGGCTCCAGCCAGGCGCGGTCCTCGGGGTGCAGCGCGCGGATGATCTGGTACAGGTGCACCGCGTCGGCCGCGCTGATCCAGTTATCGCGCCCGGCCACGCGCGCATCAAGGTCCATCATCTTGCGCTGCAGCACCGTCGATTTCAGCCCCAGCCCCTCGCGAAAGACGCGGTTCAAGCGTTCCATGCCGATCTTTTCGATCACCGCGTTGGTGCACAGATTGTCAGAGAGCGCCAGCATCATCAGCAGCGCATCCTGGTAGGGCAGGCGACGGGCGCGCAGCAGCCATGAAAAACCGGCGCCCTGCACCGGCGACTCGGCGTCCAGGTTGCACATCTCCGACCGCGAGACCAGCCCCTGGCGTTCCAGCGTTACCCAGGCCAGCGCGATGGGCACCTTAATCAGCGAAGCCGAGGGGAAGTGCTCCTCATTGCCCGCGAAGAAGGCCTCACTGCCTTTCTCCCGGTAATAACAGGCATAATGCACGGCGCGGTGTTGCAGGGTTTCCAGGCAAGCGAAGCGCGTGGTCGTCATGGCGGTTCCTCCAGTGCAAAAAAAGGTATTTTTGACCAGTCCGAAAGCCGTAATTTGTCACCATCAAACGTTTGACAACATATTTCATATATTGTATACTTCCGAGAAGGAATTATTGAACGAATTACCGGTTGGATTCTACCCTGTCCCAACTCTCATACACCAAAGCCAAAGGATAATACTGCATGGCCGATATTCTTAAGGTGGA
>CALDSL010000520.1 GCA_937920255.1 uncultured Anaerolineaceae bacterium
AGGTAGGGGGCAACAAAAAGCCCCCGGCAAATGGTCCCCACCGAGGGCGAATCCTGGCTGATCAGCTATAATGAGATCAGCCCCTGCCGCCGGCTACTTCGGTGGTTGGGGTCAGGTTCGTGTAGGTGCTCGCTACACCTGCACGAACCGTCCTATGGTTTTGTTCTATCTATTATATCTCATAGAACAAATATGCGAGTAATCGAATTTGGGGTATCCGGAAGTAGCGAGCCAACCGGAATAAAAGTCAATAGCGCCAGTTGCGATGGGCGCTGGGCGGCAGAGCAAAACCGCCTGCCACCCACGCCTCTAATTCCTCCTCAGAAACGCCAATCAGTTCGCACCAATTCAGCCCAACAAACTGTAACCATGTTCGAGCCTCGGTCACACGAGCCGGGTTATCGCTCTCAAGATCCAGTACGGCATGGTAGATCATGGCCAGGGCCAGTGCTATATACGGGTCATGGATAATCGCGTCATCCATCTTTGCTTTCCTCGGATTTCTCCGGAAGATGGATATGGATGACCTCCCCATCTGTAACCGCCGTCAATCGATCTCTCAACTGTTGTATGGGCGATCCGCTGATTTTCTCGGCGTCGACATTCCTATCAAGGAAAATCGACAGCGCCATAGCCAGCTGCTCCGGGTTGTAACCGGCCTCGATTCTTCCATCCGGCAGCCTGCGCCAGCAGCCGCCAATCGTGGGCATTTTGCTGTCCGCGGGCAGGCGGATGGCGATTTCACAGTTCAACCAGGGCTCTTCAGTCTCTTGTGACGTTTGGCCATCAGTGACATGAGTGACATTATTTTCTTGCCCCAGCTCTTTCGGCAGTTGGATGTTGTAAACGGCTGCCCAGCGTTTTAGATCGGCGAGGGTGACCTGCCACATGCGCGTACCTTTGCCGGCTTCACGCGCCTTGCGCAGCCTGAGCTTTCCCAGCAGCCGCCCCACCTTCCGTGAAGTGATTTTCTCCGTGTCGATATCGGCTTCGGTTTGCTCGGCGATGTGCTGGGCGGCTTCGCTGATCTGAGATGTCGTAAACGTCCATCCGGCTGAATGGATGTCACTGTTGTCCTTAATGTCACTCTTGTCACCTGCCAGCTTACACAGCCCCTGCAGCACCAGTAAAACGATGTCTCCCGATTGCTGGTCGGCGCTTTCCTCCTGCTGGTAGCGCCAGGACATCTCCTCCAATCGCTGCCACAGGCCACCGATTACCACCTGATCCTGGCCCTGGTTGCGAACTGTGTAGGAGCGCTGCAAGCGGTGCTGTTGATCGAGATTGTCCAACCAGGCGGCGACGGATAGGATCGCTTTCCACGGCTGAAGGTTGCGCCCTCTCAAGCGGGCATTTTGGGCGACTTGAGTTTCAAAATCATGCAGCAAGGGCAAATTTTCCAGACCCACTGCCCATAGATCATCGACCAGTGCGCGGCGGTCGTGCGGCCAGAAGGTGTGATCCAGAGGATCGAAATTGGCCTTGTCGCGGTCGGCGGTGCGGATGAGGGGAATGACGATGGTGCGCGATGCCAGAACGGGATCGGGTATGTTGATCCCGGAAAACAAGCGCGGGCTGTAGGCGTTCACGTGGCGCAGCTTCCATTTTCCAGGTCCATCCGGTTCTTTCAGTGGTATGGTCGAACCCCGCCGGTTGCCGGCCAGCAGCAATGCGCGTTTATCCGGGTCGGTCTTTTTCGGGTCAGCCAGGTTCTCAGCGTCGTCGAAAGCCAGGGTCGCGCCATAATCCGCCAGGTCGCGCAGGCTGGCAAAGCTGCCGCCGGCCAGGATGAGCTGGCCCAGGTAAGCCATTTCGGTCACCACGATTAGCAGGTTGGTTTTACCGGATCCAGCTCCCCCGTTTGGCCAGAGAAACCCGATCACATTGAACGCATCCAGCAAGTAGGTCGCCATGATGTAGCAGGCAACCAATTCGGCCATGGCATGCTGGTCACCCAACGAATGGTCGAAATCCAGGAAGCGATTGACCACATCCACGACCTGCTGGAAGGTGTCGATCGGGTCAGGGATTTTGCCTTGAACGTAAGCGCGGACGCCGCGCGTAGACCAACGTTTCTCGACCGGGATGATTTCGGGGAAGATCGCGTTCATCCCCAGTTCACTCAGAGGGCGTGTGCTTTGGCCGTCGCTGACTTCAGCGAAAACGCGCCGGTCGCTGCGAATGATAAACAGGCAGGTCTTTTCCTCGACCAGGGGCGGGTTGTGGACGATCAGGTTGCCATCCTTGTCCAACCCTTCGCGCTGGGTGGTGCGCACCGGCAGCCAGGTCGCAGCGAATGCATATTTCCCAATCAGGCAGAGGGGGCGCTTGATATTGGGCGAAGGTTCATCCAACAACTCGATGGTCGGCAGGGCAGCCTGGGGGATGGGGCGGGGGAGTTCTGCCAGCGCTTCCAGGTCTTTCAGATCATGCCCGCTGGCCAACCAGTCATCTACACCCCATTTGACCCCGCTGGGATGGTTGGGCAGATAGATCGCCGAAACGGTAGCTCCCTTGCGCTGGAGGATTTCCGTCAGGCGTTCCATCGCCTGGCGCACCGAAGGTTTGTACATCACGTCCGAGTCGAAAACGATGCGCACCGAGCGGTTCTCCCAGGCGACGAAGTCGAAATCCGCCAGGATGGTTGTCGCGCCAAATTCATTGCGCCCTTTGAAGTTCCAGACGCCGAGTAAATCAATGGTGCAAGCTCCTGCGGTGGCTAAAGAATCGGCTTTCTTCTGCCCCTCGGTGATGTACAGCGGAATGCTCGGATCCTTGAGTTTCTTCATGCAGGAGGTTGGGCAGTCCACCCGCACACCGGTATCTTTGGGAATCTCATACTTGAGCACCTTGACCGGTCGTAATCCGTCCGAATCACGTTTGCCGCGATTTTCATAGGTGCGCGGGTTATCCGGACGGTAGACATGCAAGCCAACCTTGCCGTCCGTGGTGTGTAAAGGGATCAGCAGTCCGGGCACACGCCGCTGGGCGGGCGAAAAGCCATATTGAACCAGGTCGCCCTCGCTGGTAATCGTGCGGTAGCCACGCTCTCGAATCACCTGTTCCGAGATGCCCGATTCTTCGGTAAGCATCTTCAAGTGTTTGTCTGAAAGGGACAGGTCGGTGAGGCTCATGCTTTGGGCTCCTGGCTATCGGTGGTTTCTGCGTCTAAAACAGATGTGTCTCCTGTGGTTCGTACCTTGCGTTTCTTTG
>CALDSL010000521.1 GCA_937920255.1 uncultured Anaerolineaceae bacterium
AGTTTGCGCGCCAGGTGGTGGAATATCTGCGCAGCGTGCTGCTGGTGAAGATGGGCAACGCCCAGCAGGTGGACGCCGGCAAGGAAACCCTGGCGCAGATCGCGCGGCACGGCGCGGCGTTCAGCACGCCGGCGCTGCTGGAGGCCATCCGGCTGTTCAACAACGCCGCCACCGAAGCGCGCGGCGGCTGGCAGCCCAGCCTGCCGTTGGAACTAGCCCTGGCCGAGGCGATCGAAGCGCCGGCGCCGCCAACGCCCGCTCCTCAACCACTGCCCGAGGCGGCTCGCGCGCCTTCGATCCCAGCCGCGACCCCCCGGGCTGCGCCACAGCCGGCGCAACCTGAGCAGTCGCAGCCCAGGCCATCGGACCCGCAGCCCGCCACGCCTGCTCCATCGACGCCCAATCCGGGGGGCGGGCAACCTGCCACGCCCAAACCCTCCTCGCCGCGCAACCAGGAGCCGGCCGAAACACTGGAACCCCCTGCGGAAGAATCATCCCAACCGCCCGCGCCCGAGGGCAGCGCGGCGCAGCTCAGCCTGAATGACATTACCCAGAACTGGCCGCGGCTGCTGGCGCTGGTGCGCAAGAAAAGCCCGCCGGCCCAGGCGCTGCTCAATTCGTGCAAGCCGCTGGCAATCAAAGATGGCGCGCTGGTTCTGGGCTTCAGCACCGACGTGCTGCGCCAGAAGATGGAAAACGGCGACAATGCGCACATCGTGTGCGCCGCGATCGGCCACCTGCTGGGAGTCGAAATGACCGTGCGCTGCGTGGTGATGACCAACAAGGCCGGCCAGCTCCCGAGCGATATGGATATCGATGGCGACGGCATGGTGGGCACGGCGCTCAACCTGGGCGCGGAGATCGTACACAAAGAGTAAAGCCACCGCCCCCGCGCGAACCGCCGGGGGCGATTGTTTTCCCCTGCCAGCAACCGGAAGCAAAATCGCGCCTTATCGGGTAAAATAGGACTGTTCGGTTTGCATTTGTCTATTCCTGCCGCCGGCGGGCGGCGTACGTAAGGAGAATGTATCATGGCAAAAGGTTTCAATCGCCCGATGGGCGGCGGCGGTGGCGGCCAGGCTGGCATGATGGCCCAGTTGAAGAAAATGCAGGAGCAGATGGAAGCGGCCCAGGCGCGTCTGGCGGAAGAAACTGTCACCGCCACGGTGGGCGGCGGCGCGATCAAGGTCGTGATGACCGGCGACCAGCACTGCAAGTCCGTGGAAATTGACCCGGATCTGCTCAAGGACGCCGACGCCGAAATGCTGCAGGATATGGTCCTCAGCGCGGTCAACATGGCGCTGGATCTTTCGCGCAAGAAGATGGAAGAGACGATGGGCCCGCTGACGGGCGGTTTGGGCGGCCTGTTCTAAGCACGCTTCCCGGGGCCAAATCGGCCCGGTAGATAGGAACGAGAATGTCTGTTTTGCCCGAACCCATTCAGAACCTGATCACCGCGTTCGAGCGGCTGCCGGGTATCGGCCCCAAGTCGGCCTCGCGCCTGACCTTCTACCTGCTGCGCGCCTCGCCGGATGTGTCGCAGCAGCTTTCCGAGGCGCTGCGCGACCTGAAGACCGCCACCAGCCTGTGCCAGGTGTGTTTTAACATCACCAGCGCCGGCAACGAAGTGTGCGAGGTATGCGCCGACCCGCGCCGCGACGCGGCTAGCATCTGCGTAGTGGAGGAACCGCTGGATGTGCTGGTGCTGGAAAAGACAGGCGCGTTCTCGGGGCAGTATCACGTGCTGCACGGGGTGCTGTCACCGATTGAAGGCATCTTTCCGGAAGATTTGAAGATCAAGCCACTGATCGAGCGCGTGCAGCGCGGCGAGGTTCGCGAAGTGATTCTGGCTACCAACCCGAGCATGGAAGGCGACGCTACCGCATTGTACCTGCAGAAACAGCTCGTGCCGCTGGGCGTGCGCATCACGCGCCTGGCGCGCGGCCTGCCGGTGGGCGGCGATCTGGAATACGCCGATCAAAATACCCTGCTGCGCGCCCTGGCCGGACGCCAGGAGATGAATTAGCACGGGCGTGTGATGGAACCTGACTTCGGTCGTCTTTTCTACGTCAGGCAGCGCTACCCGGAACTGGAAATTCGCAGCGTCCGCGCGCTGGATATGTACCGCAAAGAACACCGCGTGTTTGCAGTCAATGAAACCGTGGTGTTCCGTTTTCCCAAAAACGCCGATGACGTGCAGGCGCTGATGCTGGAGAAGGCGATCCTCAGCCGCATCCACGCCACGCTGCCGCTACCCGTCCCCCACCCCCTGTATTCTTCCAGCGGCACGCACAAGCCGGGCGAAGTTTTCGTGGGCTACCATTACATTCAGGGCGTGCCGCTCACGCCGGAGAAACTGGGGGCGGTCGAAGATATCCGGCTCCGGCGGCGGCTGGCCAAGCAGTTGGGTGACTTTCTGTGCACCCTGCACGCTTACCCGCCCGAGTATATCGGCGTGCCGCTGCCGCTGGGGGAACGGCGAGCAGATTGGGAAGGAACCTACCGCGAGGCGCGCGAAAAACTCTTCCCACAACTCAACGCAGAGGCGCAGCGGCGCTTTGGCGCGCTGTTTGAAGAATTCCTGGGCGATGCCGCGCTGCAGGACTATAAAGCCTGCCTGCGCCACGGGAAAATTGTGCCGTACAACATTCTCTTTAACCACGAGAGCCAAATTGTTTCTGGCGTGGTCGATTTCCGCCGCGCGGGGGTCGGCGACCCGGCGATTGACCTGGCCGGGTTGCTGGCGTACGGCGAGGAGTTTCTGGATTGGGCGTCGCTGATGTACCGGTTTTCCCGGGAGACGCAGCGGCGGGCGGTATTCATTCACGCGGTGGAGCCGCTGCGGCAGGCGCTGCGCGGATTGTGCCGCGGTGATGCAGAAGCAGCGACGCGCGCGCTGCAACCCTACCGATAAAAGCGGGGATAATCTCAAAAAAGAACCCTCCGGCATTGCTGCCGGAGGGTTTGTGTTGGTCAGATGTTTGGGCTTACTGGCCAAGTGTGTGGATAAAAGCGATCGTCTGCCAGATTTGCTCTTCGCTCAGCACACCCTTGAACGCGGGCATCGAGGAATTGTAGGGTTCCATCATGCCGCCTTCGGAAATGCGCCAGAAGAGATAGGCATCGCTCTTATCGGCGCCCAGGTTGTTGAGAGCAGCTGGCTTGGGATCCAGCGCAGACCCGGCAGGCCCGTCGCCGGCGCCGGCGTCGCCGTGGCAGGACGCGCAGTTGGTGGCGTACACATCCGCCCCAGCTTCAGCCGCGGCAGCGTCCCCAGCGAGGGGATTGGTCTTGCCGGCATATTCCGCCGGTACATCTACAGTCGCCGAATCAGAACCACCGGTTTCTCCCCCACCACCGCACGCAGACAACGCGAGCACCAGCACCAACATTACAGCAAACACAATCTTTTTCATCAAGTATCCTCCTTCT
>CALDSL010000522.1 GCA_937920255.1 uncultured Anaerolineaceae bacterium
TGTTTGTGGAGGCCGGGACGCTCTTGGGCTACCAGGGCAATTTCTCCGGCGACCCCAACAACCCGACCGGCACGCACCTCCATTTTTCCATCGTGCTGGATGACGGCGAGGGCAAGTACCTCAACGAGCTGCGCATCGAGAATACGATTGACCCGTCGCCGTATTTGGGATTGGCGCTGAACGGCAAGACCGCCGGGCGTGATGTGGTGATCTGCGCGGATTGAAGCGCGTTCGCGGGTAAGGTGACTTGCGATACCCCACAGGTAGCTCTGTGAATATTTCCGTGCTTTTATCCCTCCGCGCAATAGAATAGCCTATAATCATCGTAGCATCCACTATTCTTATCACCAGAGGGTCACTATGAACTGGTTTATTGGGCTTACCCCTGCCATTCAGGCACTGATCGCTACACTGTTCACCTGGGGGCTGACCGCGCTGGGCGCATCCATGGTGTTTTTCTTCCGCACCATGAACCGGCGCGTGCTGAACCTGATGCTGGGCTTTGCCGCCGGCGTGATGATCGCGGCATCGTACTGGTCGCTGCTGGCACCGGCCATCGAAATGGCCGACAATATGGGGCTGCCGTCCTGGCTGCCAGCGGTGGTGGGTTTTCTATTTGGCGGCATCTTCCTGTGGGTGGTCGACCACCTGATCCCGCACCTGCACCTGGGGCTGCCGCGCGAGGACGCCGAAGGCATCAAAACCAACTGGCAGCGCTCGGTGCTGCTGGTGCTGGCCATCACCCTGCACAACATCCCTGAAGGGCTGGCGGTGGGCGTGGCGTTCGGCGCGCTGGCTTCCAATACGCCGTCGGCTTCGCTGGCCGGGGCGATTGCCCTGGCGCTGGGCATTGGCCTGCAGAACTTCCCGGAAGGCGCGGCGGTGTCCGTCCCGCTGCGGCGCGAGGGCCTCAGCGCGTTCAAGAGCTTCTGGTACGGCCAGCTTTCAGGCATGGTCGAGCCGGTCGCGGGTCTGCTGGGGGCGCTGCTGGTGGTGTGGATGCAGCCGATCCTGCCCTACGCGCTGGCGTTCGCGGCGGGCGCGATGATCTATGTGGTGGTGGAGGAGCTGATCCCCGAGGCGCAACTGGGGCAGGAAACGCACCTTTCCACCGCCGGCGCGATGCTGGGCTTCGCGGTGATGATGATTTTGGACGTGGCGCTGGGATAAACCCACCTTTCGATTCCGGTAGGAGGCTGTCTGCGTGCTGCAAAGGGGTTTCAGCGTATAATGGTGGAAATAAACGCAGGACAGGTACCGCATGATCTCCTACCGGGATATCTTAAATGGTTTTAAAGCGTTGAATATCGAAGCGGGGCGGCCGGCCATCGTGCATGCCTCGCTTTCTTCGTTTGGCGAGGTGCGCGGCGGCGCGGAAACCCTGCTCGGCGCGCTGCTGACCGCCTTTCCCAACGTGATGATGCCATCCTTTACCTATAAAACCATGCTAATCCCCGAAGAAGGCCCGGAAGAGAACGGCATGCTATACGGCAGCGGCCGGGATGCCAACCGCATGGTCGAGTTTTACCATCCCGACATGCCCGCCGACCCGTTGATGGGCGTGGTGGCCGAAAAGCTGCGCAAGATGCCCACCGCGAAGCGCTCGATGCACCCGATCCTGTCGTTCACCGGCCTGGGGGTGGATGATGCCCTGGCGGCGCAGAGCCTGGAAGAACCCCTCGCGCCCATCGGCGACCTGGCGCGGCGCGGCGGCTGGGTGCTGCTGCTGGGCGTGGATCACAGCGTTAACACCAGCATTCATTACGGCGAGCGGCAGGCGGGGCGCAAGCAGTTTATGCGCTGGGCGCTGACCCCCCAGGGCGCGCGCGCCTGCCCCGGTTTCCCCGGCTGTTCCAATGGGTTCCAAAAAATCACCCCTGCCGAGGCCGGGTTCACCCGCAGCGTGCGCATCGGCGGAGCGCAAGTGACGGCCATGCCGCTGCGCGATCTGCTGGCCACCGTCCAGCAGGTGGTGCGCGAAGACCGGCTGGCGCTGCTGTGCGACCGCGACGACTGCGAGCGCTGCACAACCGTACGCAAATCCGAGCGATCGGTGTTTAACTAACCGCGCCAGGAGAGATGGGGGCTGGATTACTGTTATGGATGAGAACCGCGCAATGTTTGAAGACAACACGCGTGCTTCACTGACCCTGCTGTATAACATCAGCCGGGAGCTGGCCAGCATTACCGACCTGCGTACCACCCTGGCGCGCGTGCTGCTGCTGGCCGTGCAGACGGTGGGCGCGGAGCGCGGCAGCCTGGTGGTGCTGGACGCGGCGCAGCAGCCGGTGGACGCGGCGCTGGTGTACAAAGGCCAGGTGCTGCCGCACACTTTTGAACAACTCAAGGATATTCTCGACCGCGGCCTCGCGGGGCGGGTGTACCGCAACCGCGAACCGGTTTTAATCACCGACACGCGCCACGATCCGCGCTGGCTGCTGCGTCCCGATGACGCCGAAGAGCAGAGCGGGGCCAAATCGGCCATCTGCGTGCCGGTGGTGGAGCACGAGATGCTGCTGGGGGTGCTGACGATTGTGCACCCGGTTCCGCAGTTCTTTACCCAGGAGCATCTCAGCCTGGTGCAGGCCGTTGCTGACCTGGCCTCCATTGCCGTGCGCAATGCGCAGTTGTACGACTCGCTCAACGAGGCCCGCCGCCGCTACTACGAGCTATTTGAAGACAGCATCGACCCGATTTTTATCACCGACTGGGATGGCAAGATCGTGGAGGCCAACCGGCAGGCCGAGCAGACCACCGGCCACGCGCGCGAAGATCTGTGCCAGATGCGCGTTTTTGACCTGTACCCACTCGGGATCGAGCAGGCGGCGCATGATGATCGCTCGTCACGCGAGAAAATTCAGGCCGGCCAGGTGGTGTCGTTTGAGACCGACCTGGTGGCGAAAAACGGCCGGCGGCTGCCGGTGCAGGTGCACGTGCGCCAGGTCCATTTTGCGGCCACGCAAAACTTGCAGTGGATCGCGCGCGATATCAGCGAGCGCAAGCATTTTGAGGCCCTGCGGGAAGACCTGTCTTCGATGATTTACCATGACCTGCGTTCGCCGCTCTCCAACGTGTTTTCCAGCCTGGAAATGATGGAAAGCCTGCTGCCGGCGGGCAGCAACCCGGCGCTCAACCAGGTGGTCAACATCGCGCTGCGCTCCACCGAGCGCGTGCAGCGCCTGATCAACTCGCTGCTGGATATCCGCCGCCTGGAGGCCGGGCAGCCGATCACCACGCGGCGCTGGATCGAGGTCAGCAAACTATTTGAAGATGTGCTTGGCTTTGTCCAGTCGATGGTCGCCAATAAGCACCAGCATCTGGTGCTGGAACTGGACAGCGGGCGCGCGGATTCGAAAGATTTTCCCCCGGTTTGGGTCGATGGTGATATGATACGGCGCGTGCTGGTAAATCTGCTGGAAAATGCCGGCAAGT
>CALDSL010000523.1 GCA_937920255.1 uncultured Anaerolineaceae bacterium
CGAGAATGGCCGTGCCATTGGTCACCACCGCCACCAGGTTGCCCCGGGCGGTGTATTCATAAACCAGATCAGGGTCCTGGGCAATGGCCAGCACCGGCGCGGCGACACCGGGAGTGTACGCCAGGCTCAGGTCGCGTTGATTTTCCAGCGGCTTGGTGGGAACAACCGATATTTTTCCCGGCCTGCCACCCAAGCGGTGATAGGCGAATGCTTCTTGATCGGTGATTGTCATTTTTTGTCCTGGGTTATCGGGATTTTTTTGGCGACGCCCAAAAAACGGTGCGTTCAACTGCGAAAATTATCCCACACAAATGCGCCGCGGGTCAATTAGCGCAGCGAATGGTTGCATCCCTGCCCGCCAAGCGATCAATCAAACGCCACGCTGCAACCGGCGAAACATGCCGAAACCGGCAAATGCGGAGCCAACTGCTGGAATTGCTCGCGGACCAGAGCGTAATGGCGTTCGTCCCAGTAATCCTCGGGGGCGCGCCCCAATTCATTCAAATGAGTCACAACAATCTGCCTGGGTTGGAGGCTGAGAAAGAACCGGCAGAAGGCGTCGAGCAGCGGCGGCCGGTCCATCAGCGCGCACCCCCGCCCCAGCCACAGGTGCGCAAATACCGCGTCGACCGGCCCGAAATTGGGAAGCTGGGCGGCGTCATAACAGCGCGTATCGCCGGGGAACAGCCAGCGTTTTTGCCCGAACACGGCCAGGTATCCCACCGCCGGCACGCCGCGCAGGGGTTCGCCGGTTCCAGAAGCATCATATTCCCAATGCAGGCCGGGGAAGGGCGTGATGGTCACTCCGTCAATCTGAACAGGCTCCAACATTTTTGGCACCATCAGCCGCGCGCGCGGAACGCCCGCCTCCTCGACCGGCGCAACCAGGAAGTCCGGGACCACCCACCGGACCGGCGCTTTACGCAGTTCATGGATCAGCGCGAGGTCGAGGTGATCGGCGTGACGGTGGGTGAGCAACACAAACGAGAGCGGGCGCAGGCTCTCCGCGGCGTTCACGCGCGGGGCGTGCGGCAGGCGTGCGTTCAGCGTGAAGGGATCGATCGCCCAGCGCACTCCGCCCGTGCGCAGCAGGTAATTGGCCGAATACATCAGCCAGGTGCGGTCCTCGGGATCGTCCGCGCGCCACTCGGCCGTTATTTGCTGCCAGGTGGCCAGAACCTGTTCTGACCACCTGGCTTTTTGCTGTTCGATTTGCTTGTATACGGTAAGACGATCCGGAAGCATCAGCGTTTTGGCATTTTGCGGCAGGAATAAAACTGCTACATGGTCTACGGATGGTGGCCGTTTGATCCGGGCTGGTACTTTTCGCGCAAAAAGGCTTCCACCTCGGGGATCGAGCGGTTGAAGGGGCTGAGCTTTTCCATCTTCAAGCTGGTGACGGCGGCCGCCCAGCGGCCAGCCTCTTGCGGATCGTGAGAGAGGCGCATGGCCATGTACGAGCCGATGCAGGTATCGCCACGCCCGCTACGGCCGATCAACTGAGACGGGTAGAAGCCGTATTCGTAAGTCTGGCCGTGAGCGTAGACCAGCAAGCCGTCGCGATGGGTGAGTACGATTTCACCTGGTCCCATATCGGCGTACACTTTGGCGGCTTTGTAGATGTCCTTCTCCCCGGTGAGAAACTCGGCTTCGACCGCGTCGCTTTTGACCACATCCACCTGCGCCAGGGTCGATTCCATCTCC
>CALDSL010000524.1 GCA_937920255.1 uncultured Anaerolineaceae bacterium
GCGCGAATGGGCAAAACTGCGCGAGCGCCTGACCGACCTGGAAGGTGCGGCGCTGATCCGCGAGGTGCACGTGTACGGGCAGTCGCTGGCAGTGGGGGAGGAGCAGAGCGGCGCGGCGCAGCACATCGGCCTGGGCAAGGCGCTGCTGCGCGAGGCGGAGCAGATCGCCCGCGCGCAGGGGTACAAAAAGCTGGCGGTAATCGCCGCCGTGGGCACGCGCAAGTATTATGAAGACCGCGGCTTCGCCCCGGGCGAGCTGTATCATGTGAAGGATTTGCTTTAATCCCTCTCCCCGCTTGATCCGGTACCTTGTGGTCACCTTGGTTGTGCGGGGAGAGAGATAGAAGCTACCCCGGAAACAGCTTCGGCGTCAACTCGGGGGTGTACTTCGCCACCAGTTCCGACGAAATCGCGTTGGATTTGCAGATTTCGGCGTATAGGTCCACGCTGGTGCGGCGGATGCGGCGCTGGGTGCTCAAATCCAGCCCCCACAGGCCGAAGCGCTGCGTCCAACCGCGCTCCCACTCGAAATTATCCACCAGCGACCAGTGGAAATAGCCCTTCACCGGCCAGTTGAAGTTGATCGCGCGCCACACCTGGTGCAGGTGCTCCACCGTGTACCGCGGGCGCATGGTATCGTCGGCATCCTCAACCCCGTTTTCGGTAATCATCATCGGCAGCTTGAAGCGCGTGGCCCATTCCATCGTGCGGTAGAAACCTTCCGGCACATTGGCGATAAAGCCGTTCATGCTCTGCTCGGCATCCTGCGGATACGCGCGGTCGTGGAAGAATTTGCCGCTGCGCAGCGGCTTAAACGTGATCAGGTCTGTGGTGTAGTAATTGATGCCTACAAAATCCTGCGTATCGCGCGCGCCGGGCATGGCCTCGCCGCGCATGGCGAAGCGGAAGCGCCCGGTCTGCATGGGGGTCAGGAACGAGGCGTTGAAATTGCTCGAGAGGAAGTTGGCGATCCAGCGGTCGGGTGGAAATCCCGGCCGGGCCGGCTCAAAGCCGCGGAAGTTGATCGCCGTGCCCACCCGCGCGGTGGGCTGTATTTGGTGGATGGTGCGGTAGGCCTCAGCATGGCCGCGCAGCATGTTGCGCATCACGGTGTAGGCGGCGGCCAGGTCTTTCTTTCCCGGTGGAAACACGCCATCGATGTAGGCCGCATAGGTGTACACGTTGGGCTCGTTGATCGTCACCCACAGGTTGGCGTACTCCTTGAGCGCGGTCACGGCGCGGCGCACGTAGGTGTTGAACAGATCCACCACGCGGTCGTTCTCCCAGCCGCCCATTTCCATCAGCCACAGCGGGTCGCTGAAGTGGTGCAGGGTCACCAGCGGGGTCATGTTGCGCTGCGACAGGCCGCGCAGCATGTCGCGGTAATAGTCGAGCGCGTTCTCGTCCCAGCGGTCGGCCGCGGGTTGGATGCGGCTCCATTCGATCGACAGGCGGTGGGCATTTTGCCCGGTTTCGGCGGCGCGGTCAAAGTCTTCGCGCCAGCGGCCGCCCCACCAGTCACATGCCAGGCCGGCCTTCTGTCCGTGGATGATGCGACCGGGCTGCTGTTCCCAGGCGGCCCAGTTATTATTGGTGTTGTTCCCCTCCACCTGATGGGCGGCTGTGGCAGTGCCCCACAAAAAACCGGCCGGGAAATGAAACGTTGCTTGCGGCATATCCTTCTCCCTCACGTGATGATGAGGTAATTATACGCCGGCGCGCGCGCACAGATGAAACCGTTTCATGGCGTAAGGACATTTGTAGGGTTGATGACTTTCCATGGCCGATCCACGCCCGACCGGGTTTTGGATACATGCCATTTCCTTTCTAAAAATATGACATACTCTGCCCGGTTTGCTGATATAATCTGCCGCGTGACCAAAAAGGGTAAGATTGTGAGAAATGTCATAAATTAATCCATTTCTCATACGCGCTCTGGTTTCTCTCACATGGCTTTAATCTGGGTATGACAGAATAGAATTCGAGAGCATACGTGTCACAAATATCGTCATCCATTCATTTGCAAAAGTGGAGGTTATCGTTATGCAGAATGATGTACCCGCCCGGCCGGCAAAACCAAACCGCTCCAAGTTTATCGTGGGTGGTTTGTTAATCCTGGCTGCCGTTGTTTACCTCATTGTTTCCTCAACCCAGGCCAGCGCGCAGTACTATCACACGGTAGGCGAGTTGATGGAAAAAGGCCCGGCCGCGAGCGGCCGCGAATCGCGTGTTTCCGGCGCGGTTTTGGGCGACACCATCTCGTACGATTCCGAAAACCTCAAATTGACCTTCACGGTCGCCGATATTCCGGCCGATAACGCGGAGGTGGATGCCCAGGGCGGGCTGGCAGCCGTGCTGCATGCCGCCGTGGAAGACCCCACCCGGCCGCGCATGCAGGTAGTGTATTACGGCGTGCGCCCCGACCTTTTGAAGCACGAGGCTCAGGCGATCATGACCGGCAAGATGGGCGACGATGGCATTTTCTATGCCAATGAGCTGCTGCTCAAATGCCCGACCAAGTACGAGGAAGCTGTTCCCGATCAATCTGGTGGCTAAAAATCTATGATAGCGAACTTTGGCTTTGGCGCCATGCTGATCACTTTTCTCGTGGCGCTGTATGGAATCTTCGCGGCGGTGTACGGAGTTCGAAAAAATTCCCTGGCGTGGGTTGAAAGCGCCAGGGCTTCGATGCTGCTCACCTGGCCGCTGCTGACACTCACTGCGCTCGCCATCATCATCCTGCTGACCACCGGGCAGTACGGCGTGCAGTACGTCTACAACGTTACCAGCAACAGCATGCCGCTCTACCTGCGCATCACGGCATTATGGGGTGGGCAGGCTGGCTCGCTGGTATTCTGGTCGTGGCTGATGGCGGCCTTCGCCTCGGCGGTGATGCTGCG
>CALDSL010000525.1 GCA_937920255.1 uncultured Anaerolineaceae bacterium
CCCCGGCTTTCACCGGGTTTGCCTTTATCGGTTTGCAAGTCTAGTTTACCTGATGGAGGGGATAGAGTCAACGCCTTTGCGACAATTTTCACTTTACAGAATTCTTAGGAGTCCAGGCACTACCCCCCCTCTACCCCCACAAAGCATTTCCCCTTATTTTTATATAGACAGTTATAATGTGTCATGGAATTTCCATAGTTGTCCTTTCAAAAACAATGAGGCGAGGGATTCATGCTTGATTTCCTACATCCAAAAATGTCTATCGATGCAAGTCCAGATATATTTGTTTTTTCCACCTCAAAAAATCAATTCTCTATAGAACCGATCGTTTATATCGATCCAGAAAATCACAAGCCAGTCGCGATGGGAGAAAACACGGGGATACCATCGAACATCATAAAGGTTCAATTATTTAAACCTCAAGAGTTGCTTACCCAATCTTTTAGCAAATACCAGATTCTTACCGCATTTATTGGGTATGGAATTGGAAGAAGCTATATGCATATCTTGGTTCCCTTTCCCAGACCTATTGTCAACTTACATGGCGTTGACCGTTTCGAGCCAGTGTTATGCGGTTACCAGCGTGAATTCTTTTTTACTGCCATAACCGAAGGTGGAGCTTGGACAGTCCGTTTTGAATAATAAAAGCCGGTCGCGGAGTGCGGGCCACGCAAAAACCCGGTCGCGCCTTGCGGCGGGGCACCCCCATGAAGGGGTAGCGCAAAATGATCCAACCAGCAGACGCGCCTGTAGGGGTGAAGCATTCGGACGAGCTAATGCGTGTCAAGGATCGACTGTCTCCGAATGCTTCACCCGGGTACAGCCGAATAGACCCACGCTGCAGCTGGAAGAGGCTTGGGTGAAGCATCCGGATGGATGGGTGGAACTGTTCTTCCGGATTCGACCGGATGCTTCACCCCTACACAAGATTGTTGAAATGATCAAATAAGCCGGTCGCGCGATGTGGCAGGCCACGCAACATGATCGGCAAAGGTAGACGCAAAATCTTGCGTCTCTACGATGGCCGTTGAAGGCTTGATGTCTTGCAAAGGTACGAACGACCAAACAAGACTAACCTCAAATCAGGCGTTCCACCTGTTCTCGGGTGGGTATCTCCCACTGCGCGGCCTTGACCGCTGCCGCGGCGGCGGCCACGCGCACCCGCTCGGCCGTTGGCGCTCCGCCCGCCAGCAGCGCGGCATATACCCCGTGGAACACGTCGCCGCAGCCGGTGGTGTCCAGCGCCCGCACCGGAAACGCCGGCTGGTGATGCACACCGGCTCCATCCGTCCACCAGGCGCCGTCCGCCCCGCGGGTGACCGCCACCAGGCTGCGCTGACTATGCCATAATTTTGCCAGCATCGCCTGCGGCTCGCGCTCGCCGGTGACACGCGCCGCGAAGCCGTGCGACACAATCAGGTGATCCGCCAGCGCCAGCAACTCTTCCACCGCCGGCGCGGTGAAGCGCTCGATATCCGCCACCACCGGCACGCCGGCCGCGTGGGCTGCCCGCGCGGCACGCAGCATCCCCTCCGCGCTGTGGTGATCGGCGAAAAACACGCGCGTCTGGCGCAGCAGGCTCTCTTCCGGCAGGCGCGGGTGCGCACCACACGGGCGGCTGGAATCATGAAAGATGGTACGGGATTGGTTTTGCGCCGACACAATAATGAATGATTCCACCGGGCCGGCATCCGCCTGGTACGGGGCGTGCGCCAGGTCGATGCCTTCGGCCTCCATCAGTTGGCGCATCTGCCGCGCGGCGGGGCTGTCGCCCAGCAGGCCGGCGTAGGCGCAGCGCGCGCCAAAGCGCGCCGCCGCCACCA
>CALDSL010000526.1 GCA_937920255.1 uncultured Anaerolineaceae bacterium
GGGCTGCACGCCTTTTTCCAGCGGCGTGGCAAACTCGTGCAGGATGCTCATCACCCGCACCGCCCAGCCGTGGTTATTGTTCGCGACATTGGTGGCCACCATGCCAGGAGTCATGGCGTTGATGCTGACACCCGTGCCAGTCAACCGCTGCGCCATGCTGCGGGTGAACATATTCATCGCCCGTTTAGAGCGGGCGTAGGCCATGACACCGTTGTGGCGACTGCCATCCGGCGCGGTATCAAATTCAGGTTTCGACAAGCGGTACATGTTGCTGGAGATCCCCACCACGCGCGCTTCGCCGCGCAGGGCTGCCGCGCGCCGCAGCGGACCCAGCAGCAGGCGGGTGAGCAGGTACTGGCTGAGGTAATTCAGCGCCCAGGTGTGCTCGTAGCCGTCCTCGGTGCGAGCGTACTTCAGGAAGGTGCCGCCGGCGTTGTTGATCAGCACGTCCAGCTCACCGTAGCGCTGCAGGAACGCGCCGGCCAGCGCGCGCACCTGCCGCAGCGACGACAGGTCGGCGAGCAGGCTGTCCGGGC
The DNA here is from genome assembly GCA_937920255.1 of uncultured Anaerolineaceae bacterium. Lineage (GTDB taxonomy): Bacteria > Chloroflexota > Anaerolineae > Anaerolineales > Anaerolineaceae > CALDSL01. The sequence goes on from CALDSL010000526.1 coordinate 537, forward strand.
TGCTGCCCGGCGCATAGCCGCGGATGCTGTCCAGAGCGGCATCGATCCGAGCCGCGTTGCGGCCGGCAATCACCACATGCGCGCCCAGTTTCGCCAGTTCGACGGCTGTCGCCAGCCCCAACCCGCGCGTAGCGCCCGTGACCAGGCAAATTTTTCCATCCATGCGTGCTGCCGTGTACGTAATGCTCATATTGAGCAGTCCTCCAGTGTTCTAGGTCTGTACGGTTGTTTTGCCCTTTGCGCGGGCTGAGTATATCACAGGCACGGGCCTTACAAAATCATTAATTCGACTGGGCCGGCCGGTCGGTATAATCTCCAAAACCCTGATTGGTATGGAAAGAAGCGGGCATGAACGCCAACATCACCACCGTGCCGGAAAACGCCGTGCTCAACCTCGGCGGCTATACCGGTTATAAAGCCGAAGAATGGAACCGCTATTTCTGGAGCAGCGTGCTAAGGTTCTATCCCTGGTATTACCTGCTGCACCGGTTTGACAAGCAAAACGCCAATTGGAAGAAAAATGACTGCATCTATGAATCGCTGCGGCAAAACCTTCTGTATGAATTTGGCGTGATCCTGCCTGAACGCACCCTGTTCCAGGTATTCAACCGTGGCGGCAAGGGTCTCCTGCCAGCAGACGTGCTGCGGGCCATCTCTGCGGTGATCGAACCGCTGGGATTGGAGATCGACCGCGTGGTGGTGTCCAATGAAACCTTACGCGGAGCATTAGGCTATCCCGAGCGGATGGTGGACGTAGCTGGCGCGCAGGATTTTCACCGGAAACCCGGCATTTGCATGATCAACATTGAAAACGGTTACAGCCACGCCTTTTATTGGAAGTCGTTGGACGCGCGCAAGTTTACGGATCCCGCTTTCCGGCTCGCGCTGCGGTTGCGATGGAAGAGCGCTCCATCAACCGAGTTGTCTCGTTTGAATGGTTTGGACGTTTATCGCACCATGCTTGAGGGATATTTCGCTGGCCAGCCCAAGTTTCCCGCGGATGCTGCCGCCTGGGTCCTGGCCGAGGCCGGCGCCCTTCGGTCTGTGCTGGAGGAAGAATCGCCAACGCGAGACGCAGTCATACCACGCCTGGTATCGGTCAATACGCTGCTTGCGTCTGCGATGCCCGACCGCTTCCGCCCCACGGCGCGTGACGTGCTCGAAGCCGGAGAAATGCTGCTGACGATTTTCCGATCGGCTTACCCTTCCACATAGTATACTGGTGCAAAACCAGGTGTGTGAAAGGTGGGCAGGATGGGGAGGTCTTTCCGGGCTTTATGGGTTGAGGTGGATGATGCGAATCAGGTTACCCGGCGGGTGATGCAGCGCAGCACAGACGATCTACCTTCCGCGGACGTGCTGGTGCGGGTGCAGTATTCTTCCTTGAATTACAAGGACGCGCTCTCGGCCAACGGCAACCGCGGCGTGACGCGCAAATACCCGCACACCCCCGGTATAGACGCGGCCGGCCTGGTGGAAGCGAGCACGGTGGAGGAATACCGCCCAGGCGATGCGGTGCTGGTGGTGGCTGACGCGATGGGCGCCAACTGGCCGGGCGGGTTCGCGCAATATATCCGCGTGCCGGCCGGGTGGCTGGTGCGGCTGCCGCCCGGACTCACCGCGCGGGAGAGCATGGCCTTCGGCACGGCCGGCTTCACCGCTGCGCTGTGCGTCGAGCGCCTGCAGTGGGCCGGCGTACGCCCCGAGCAGGGCGACGTGCTGGTGACAGGCGCTACCGGCGGGGTCGGCACGATTGCCGTGGCGCTGCTGGCTAAGGAAGGGTTTCGCGTCGTCGCGGCCACCGGCAAGCCGGACCAGGCCGGTCTGCTGCGCGGGCTGGGCGCGGCCGAAGTCATCCACCGCGACGCTGTCAACGATGCCAGCGGCAAGCCGCTGCTCAGCGCGCGCTGGGCCGGCGTGGTGGATACGGTGGGCGGCAATTACCTGTCCAGCGCTATCCGCGCTGTGCGGCCGGGTGGGGCGGTGGCGGCGTGTGGCAATGCCGCCTCGCCGGACCTGCCGCTGACCGTGTTTCCATTCATCTTGCGCGGGGTTAATCTGCTGGGGGTGGATGCCACGCTGCCAGATCACGCGCAACGGGTGCGGTTGTGGAACCGGCTGGCAGGTGAGTGGAAGATTGATTACCTTGACCGGCTGGTGCGCGAGGCAACCCTGGATGACCTGGATGGTCTAGTCAGCGCCATGCTGCGCGGCGAGCAGGTTGGGCGCGTAGTGGTAAACCTGGGGTAGCCGCATCAGACGCGCACGGCGAAAATACAGGCCGGCGGATGGCTGCCAAAAATATCCATGCGCGTCAGCTGCTCCACCGGCAGGCCTAGGAGCCGTTCCAGCATGTAGGCGTCCATCCGGCACAACTCAGGGTGGTTTTCCAGCACAGCCGCGTATGGGCAGTTATGCAGGATGATACGCGGCGCCTGGGCGTGCGCTTCCCAGCGCGCCTGGTAGCGCTTCATGTTGAGGATTTGCACCACGCGGTTGATGCGTTGGGTGATGTGGCGTGGTGATTCGCCGTCCGCAGCCAGCGCCTCTGCGATATTCCGTAACTGCTCTTCACCGGTCAACTGGTTGAGGAGAACATCTACCAGTTGGGGCAGGTTGCTGGGGTGCGAATGGGCGGCCAACTGGTAGACCTGCACCGGCCGGCCGCGCACTTTTCCGTCACTGCGCTGGTTGGTGACCTCCACCGTGCCGTCTGCCACCAGTTTCTCCAGGTGGTAGCGCATATTGGCGCGAGTCATGTAAAACGCCGTACTGATCTCCGGCACAGTGCACCGTCGTTGGACTTGCAGATATTCGATGATTTTCTGTCGCGTGGTAGGTGGCATGTTCTTATTATACAAAGAACATAAATTTAAGAAAAGAAAATTTATCTTAAATCCTGGTTGACCTGCTCTTTCCAGAATGGTACAATAACCAGGTAAGTGCTTCTCATCACAATCTGCACCTGTAAGTTCTTTTCTCACGATAATATTTTGTGCATTTGGCCAAACATAGAAAGGGTACGGCATGAGTACGGAAGAATTAAACACCCCAGGTATGCAAGTGCCACCAGAATTGCAAAATCAGGTCTCGATTACGACGCTGAACCGCATCTATAACTGGAGCCGGCGCAATTCGCTGTGGCCGATGATGTTTGGCCTGGCCTGCTGCGCGATCGAGATGATCTGCGCGGCCGCGGCGCGCTATGACTTCGCGCGTTTTGGCTTTGAGGTCATGCGTCCCAGCCCGCGCCAGGCGGACGTGATGATTGTTTCGGGTACCGTTACAAAAAAAATGATCCCGCAGATCGTGCGCCTGTACAACCAGATGCCCGAACCCAAATATGTCATCGCCATGGGAGCATGCGCATCCGGCGGCGGTCCATTTAAAGAGGGCTACAACGTGGTTTCCGGCGTGGATAAGTTCATCCCGGTGGATGTCTACATCCCTGGCTGCCCGCCGACCCCCCAGGCGCTGCTCAACGGCATGATTACCCTTCAGAAGAAGGTCGATAATGAATCGTTGAAAGAGGTGCGCTGGTACAAAAAAGGCGCTTCCGAGCCGATCCCGGTGCCTGTCCTGGGCCCCGATCTGATGGACCCGCGCAAGTTCGGGTTGATCAAGGAAGAATCGCAAAAGATGCTCGAACAGCAGCAGATGCCCGGTACCGGCCCGGCTGCCGAAGAAGCCCCCGCGGTTTAAGGAGAGGATGCCTTGACTGACAGCATGATACTTACCGACGTGTCTGATATCGCCGCACGTTACCCCGAATGGATCACCGCGGATGGTCGCCCTGGTTACAGCGGTTACATCGTCGCGGCAGACCACCTGCTTGAGTTTTGCCGCATGGTGCGCGATGATCTGGATTATGATCTGCTTTCGATGGTGGCCGGCGTCGATTACATCACCGAGAACATGATGGAAGTGGTCTATTACGTCTATAAGACCACCGGCGGGGGAGCCCTGGTGTTCAAGGTGCAAACCCCACGCGACAACCCGGTGGTGCCCTCCATCTTCCCAATCTACCCGGGCGCGGAGCTGCAGGAACGGGAAATCTACGATCTGTTTGGCATCAATTTTGAAGGCCATCCCGATCTGCGGCGCATCTTCCTGTGGGAAGGTTTCGCGGGCCACCCGATGCGCAAAGATTGGAAAGAGCCGTATTACGAAGAGGAACTGAAGCCGTTTAAGAGCCGCTGGCCACAAGGGCACGTGTACCGCGCGGAAGATGAACTGACTCCACTCAAGGACAATGTCCAGTTCCCTGCCGGCTTTGACCCCTACGACTGGGAAGCCGAAGGCGAGCAGATGCTTTACGCGCAGTTACGCAAGCTTCAAAACGCGGGAGATGAGGAGCTTAAGACCGACCGCATGATCGTCAATCTCGGCCCGCAGCACCCATCCACGCATGGCGTGTTCCGCATGGCGGCGCTGATCGAAGGCGAGCAGGTGGTTGAACTCAAACCGGTGGTTGGCTACCTGCACCGCAACCATGAAAAGATTGGCGAGCGCAACACCTGGCAGCAAAACATGCCGTTCACTGATCGGCTGGACTATATTTCCTCGATCAGCAACAACTTCGGCTATGTGCTGGCGGTGGAAAAGCTGATGAACGTCAAGCCGCCGGAAAGGGCGGAATATCTACGCGTGCTCTTCGCGGAACTGACCCGCCTCAGCAACCACCTGATGGCCGTTGGCTTCCTGCTCAACGATCTGGGCGCGTATTTTACCCCCGCGCTGTACGGGCTGGAAGAACGCGAATTGATCCTGGACATCTTCGAGATTGTCACCGGCTCGCGCATGATGTGTAACTATATGCGCTTTGGCGGCGTGGTTCGCGACCTGCCCGAAGGGTCATATGAAAAGATCCGCGACCTAGCATTTGACCGCTTGCCGCGCAAGATCGACGACATCGACGCCTATCTGACCGGGAATGAAATCGTGCGCGTGCGCTGTGAAGGCATCGGCGTGCTAACGGCTGAAGAAGCGATCAAGTACTCGCTGACCGGCCCCAACCTGCGCGCCTCCGGCGTGCCGTATGACATCCGCCGCGCCGACCCGTACAGCATCTACGACCGCTTCGATTTTGACGTGGTGGTGCGCTATCACGGTGACGTGTATGACCGTTACCTGGTGCGGTTGGAAGAAATGCGCCAGTCGATTCGCATCATCCAGCAGGCGCTCAAAGCCATTCCGGAAGGCCCAATCATGACCGGCAAGTCGGCCTATCAGGTGCGCGTGCCGGCGGGAGAAGCCTATGGCCGCGTGGAAGGTCCAAAGGGCGAGCTTGGCTTCTACGTGATCTCAAACGGTAAAGGCAACCCCTACCGTTATCACGTACGCGCGCCGTCATTTATCAATTTGCATGGCCTGGCTCCGATGAGCCGGGGCGGTAAAATTGCGGATGTCGTTGTAAACCTTGGAGCGCTGGATATCGTGCTCGGGGAAATTGACCGCTAGGGAGCAGCCATGAATGGATTAGGGATTATTCGTGGGTTGGGTGTAACCTTCAAGCACTTTTTCCAGACCTATCTGGAAGATCTGCGCGCCGGCAAAGGCCGCTACTTCACTGAAGAAGGCGTCCAGGCGCGTTCTCGCGCGGATCAGAAAGGCCTGTTTACCGTGCAGTATCCGGAAGAGAAGCTGCCGGTGCCGGAAGAGTTCCGCTACAACCCCTTTCTGGTATATGATGAAGGGCCAAATGGCGAACAGAACCTGCGTTGCACTTCGTGTGGTATCTGCGCCAAGGCCTGCCCGCCGCAGTGTATTTGGATTGTGCGCAGCGACGACCCGGTGACGGGTCGCCCCGTGCCTGTCCCGGCGGAGTTCTATATCGATATCGATATCTGCATGAACTGCGGGTCGTGTGCTGAGTTTTGCCCGTTTGACGCGATCAAGATGGATCACGAGTACGAGATCGCTTCCTACGACCGCATCGCGCACCACATTTACGATAAAGCCAAATTATCCAAATCAGCGCAGTATTATGCTACAATTCGACCCACCAACGCCGCGCGCGAAGACGCTGAACGCGCGGCCAAGGAAGCGGCCAAGGCCGCCAAAGCAGCAGAGCGCCCGGTACGCAAGATTGGCCCGGAAAACGCCAATTGATGACAATCGATTAATTCAACCAATCTCAGCCCGAACCGGATGGCCGGGCTGAGATTGGAATCGCTTATTAACGAAGACAGAGTTACGGATAACGATGTATAATTCGGATACGGAATTGCTGTTTCCATTACGTGTGATTCCTGAACTTCGATCATTACGTGGTGAACTTTGGGCGCAGCTGGTCGATAAGGTCTCGTCGCCTGACGCTGATTTGTTGGACCAACTCGCTTTTGTACTGGTAATGGTACGGTTGGGCGGTTGTATCCCGTGCAACGCGGATTCATTCCGCGCCATGCGCGGCTGCACCCAGTGCTCCCGTCAAACCGTGCGCCGGTTTAAAGGCAGTGATCAGGAATTGATCAACCAGTTTCAGGCCGCGCGGCGCGAAGTTGCGAATCATATGCAGAAAACCACTTCTTAGCCCGCGGGTCGGGGAAGGATGAACCATAACGCATGACGACTTCATTGATCAGCAGGGATACCGTTCTGGCAGCCCTGAGCAAGGTACAGGAACCCGAGCTTCATAAAGATCTGGTCACGCTGAACATGATCCGTGACCTGACGATTGAAGGCGATGTTGTCAACTTCACCATCATGCTCACCACGCCGGCCTGCCCGCTGCGCACGCGCATCGAGAACGAAGCGCGCCAGGCGGTGATGAGCATGGTGCCGGGCGTACGCACCGTCAACATCAAAATGGACGCGAATGTGCCCGCCGACGGCCGGCCGCGCGGTTTGCTGGACCTGCCCGTGCGTAACGTGGTAGCGATTGCCTCCGGCAAGGGCGGGGTGGGGAAATCCACCGTGGCGGTCAACGTGGCCGTCGCCCTGGCGCAGAGCGGCGCGCGGGTTGGCCTGCTGGACGCGGATATTTACGGCCCCAACATCCCCACCATGATGGGCGTCGGCCGGCTGCCGCCCCCGCAGAACAACAAACTGGTGCCCGCCGAGACCTACGGCGTCAAAATGATGTCGATTGGTTTTCTCGTCAAACCTGGCCAGCCGTTGATCTGGCGCGGCCCGATGCTGCACAGCGCCATCCGCCAGTTCCTGGCCGACGTGGCCTGGGGCGAGCTGGATTACCTGGTGATCGACCTTCCGCCGGGTACTGGCGACGCACAGCTCAGCCTGGCGCAGTCCGTGCCGCTCAGCGGCGGCGTGATTGTCACCCTGCCGCAGGACGTATCGCTGGAGGATGCCAGTCGCGGCCTGTACATGTTCCGTGAGTTGAACGTACCCATTATCGGCGTGGTCGAGAACATGAGCTACCTGGAGATGCCGGATGGCACCCGCATGGACGTCTTTGGTACTGGCGGTGGGCAGAAACTGGCCGATAAGACCGGCGTGCCCTTCCTGGGCTCGATCCCCCTGGATCCGTCGGTTCGTATCGGCGGCGATAACGGTTCGCCAATCGTGGTTACCATGCCCGAATCCGCATCTGCCCGCGCGCTGCGTTCCGTGGCTGAACAAGTCGCGGCTCGTCTGAGCGTTTCTGCCTTGCAACAGGGTGGGGGCGTGCAGATCAATATGATCGGCTAAGCCTGAAGGAAAACGCATGGAGCGACAACAACCCCTGGTCATTGGCGTGCGATTTTCGGTAGTCGGAAAAATATATCATTTCGATGCCAGTAAAGTTCCCGACCTGCGCATGGGCGACTCGGTCGTTGTGGAAACCACCCGCGGCTGGCAGTTGGGCCAGGTTGCGCAAGTCGTTGACGACCCGGAACTGCCCCCAGATGGTGAGTGGAAGCAGGTCGACCGCCGCGCAACGCCGCGCGATCTGCTGCTGCGCCAAAGCTGGCAAAACCGTGAATTTGAAGTCGTCGCCACCTGCCGGGCGCGCGCCAAAGA
>CALDSL010000527.1 GCA_937920255.1 uncultured Anaerolineaceae bacterium
TTCGGCCAGTTTTTCGCCCAGCGTCGATTTTCCAGATGCGGCCGGGCCGTCGATGGCGATAATTTTCGGAATGCGCATGAATTCTCCTGCGTCGGGTCTAGGATGGGTGCTGCGCTCTATACTACCACAAAAACACCCTACGGCTGCGGCGGGTTGGCGGAAACACCCCCGTAGAACAGGTCACCGCGCGCCCAAAGAATCAGGTTGGGCATCGTGTGCGGCGTTTTGCGGTAGAACAGCCAGTTGATCCATTCCTGTGGGGTCAAGATTTCCCAGGACGGTTCCTGCGTCCAGTAGAAATCCTGCCCGCGGTATTCGCCCTGAATGGCCAGCATCACCTGCGACCCGGTGATGACCACCGACGGGCGCAGCCCTACCGGAAGCGCGCTGACAAAATCCACCTGCTCCATATCGCGCAGCGCCCATTCCAGCGATGGCGAATGGGCATCCACTACGACCACATCCAACAAATTGCGGTTGCCATTGGCAAACAGCGCCAGGTCTTCAACCGTGCGCGCCAGCAGAACTTCATCCTGCGGCGCGGACCCGGAGCGATAGAGTTCGTCACTCATTGCGCGGTTCAATCCCGCGGAGGCGGACAGGGCGGAGATGGTATACAGCACCAGGCCCAACCCCAGCCCAAGAATCACGCCGGTACGCGCCGCGTGCCAGCTCCAGCCGATGCCCATCATCACCGCGGTCAGCATCATCAAAATCAGCGCCCCCAGTACCGCCACCAGCCGCACCTGCGGGCTTTCGACCATGCTGGTCAGATCATTATTCATTGCCAGCAGATTGACAGCGATAAACACCATCAGCACAAACTGCAGCACGGTCTGTGCCAGCGCCGCGAGACGGTCTTCCTGCAGGGCGTCCTGCAACAGCAGAGCGATCTGGCGCGCCGCCAGCGCCCAGAGGGGCAGCAGCGACCAGGCCAGGTCGCTCACCTGGCGCGCCGTGGGCAGCATGGCCAGCCCCGCGCTGACAAACCACAGAATGCTCAAAAAAGCATCCACCTTGCGGCGCTGCGCCAGATTGGCGAAAATGCGCCATATGCCGAATGCCAGCGCCAGGGGCTGGTAAACGATCAACGCCAGCAGCATGCGTGGCGCGGAGGTCTCCGCGGGTTGCGTAAAGCCGCGCAACCATTCGGGCAGGCTACCACCCAGCGCCGAGAATCCGGCGGGAACGCGCAGGAAGAGCGTGCCGGCCACAACAACCGTTGCCAGCAGCGCAACCAGCGCGGCGCGCCAGTGAAACGCTCGCGCTTCCCACACGGGTAGTTCCACCGCATCGTCTACCGCGGGCATGCGAATGGCATACCAGACAGCCAGCCATACCGCCGCGCTAAGGAAGATAAATCCAATCTGGATCCAATAAATCCCGGCCAGGAATAGGACGACCGCCGCGACAGCACCGATCAGCGAATACAGCCTGAGGTTGGTGTCAAACCGGATCAAATCCTCGTCGGATAAAGCGCCGGCATTCCAGCGCGCCCGCGCGAATTGAAATGCTGCCAGCGTGATCGCGACCGCCAGCACGCCCGGCCAAAGGGTCGGCCCACCGAGCAAGGCCAGCCCGGCAAATACACCCGCCAACACCGGGCGCTGGCGCAGCGCAAATGCAACCGCCAGCACGCCGCCGGTCACGGCCAAACTTTCACCGCCCGCTGAGCGGGAAATGGCCACCAGCCCTGGCTCCAGCGCCAGGGCAAAAGCCAGGATCAGCGCCGGCCAGCGCCCAAGCGCGCGCCGGAACAGATACGGCGCCGCCGCCAGCAAACTGCCTGCCAGCGCCGGCCAAAAACGCGCCAGCCATTCCGAGGCATGAAACAGAGAAAACAGCAGGCTGGTCAACACCAGGTAGCCGGGCTGAGCGTTCAGCACCACCGGGGTCCCGCGCGCGATTGCCAGTGCCTGCAAGGCCAGCCCGGCTTCTCGCTCGGTGAGCGGGAGATTTCCCAGGCCGGAAAATCGTACTGCCACGGCCAGGGCAACTGCCAGCAGGTAAGCGAGCATCTCCAATGTGAAAGCGCGTTGATTCATAGCTCAGTTTCCCTCCGGCGGTTCTGCCAGCAGCAGTTCCGGCACTTCGTAGATCGTCGCGCCGGCGTTCTGGAACACCGGCCGCAAATTGGCATCGAACTTGGCGGTGTTGACTTTATAGGTGCTGTTCTCCGCGCCGCCGACAAAGATGTAGCGTACGTTATAACGCTGCAGGATGGGCAGAATCTCGTTCCACCCGGCGCTGCGGTAAATGGTCTCAATATCCTCGGCGCGCCCGCGGAATAACTCATCCCCGCCGCGCCACTGGCTCTCGTGCCCCGGCCAGCCCAGCAGCGTGGGCTGCCCGCTCAGGGTGGAAACGCGCGCGAAGGCAGCATTATAACTGCCCCCCACCGCCTCGACCACATTGCCCAGCGGCGCCTGCCGCAGCCAGCGGATGGCTTCCATCTCATCCGGGTTGTAGCGATCCAGATGCGCATTGCCGTCCAGGGTCATATTTGCCGTATTGAATTGCCCGGTTTTATACCACACGCCAAACGCCGGGTAAGCGAAGCCCATCAGCAGTACGCCGATCATGGCTACACGCAGAGGCCATTTCCACTTGGTAGTCAGCGCGGTAAACAGCACCGTCACCGCGTATGCCGCGGCCAGCGACCATACCACCCAGGTCTGGTAATAGAACTTGAAGATGGTGTTCATACGCCCGCCGAACTGGTCGCGCAGATAGAAGAATTCGGGCGCAACCACCAGCCCCGCCCCGAGCAGCACCAGCAGCAGCACAAAGGCGTTGATCGAACTGACCTGTGAGATGTACCCTGGCCCGTGCGCGGCGCCGTCCTCTTCGGCCGCGCTGCGCGGGCGGTGCCAGTAGGTTGAAAGCAGGCCCCACACCAGCGTCAGCAGCAGCAGCAGGCTCAACCACGCGCCCGGCTGGGCCAAACGGTTGGCCAGCGACCCGGCCAGCAGTAACCCGCCGCTCTCCGCGCCGTGCAGCCCCAGGAACAAATTGCGCAGCTCGGCAAAAGCCACGGAATCGCTCATCACAAACAGCACCAGCGCCACCAGCAGGAAGCTCAGCGCCCATAACCCGAAGATCACCGCCGCGGCAAACTTCAACCCGGCGATGCCCGCCGGCCGGCCGCCGCGCCAGCGCCAGATGTACGCCAGCCAGGCGAAAATCGGCGCCAGCAGCGTGCCAAACATGATCCACAAGTGCACGCCGCGCGTGAAAAAGCTCATGCTGGGCAGGAAACCACCCGCCTGCGACGAAAACCCGAAGTAGAAGGGCAGATACAGCACAATGCCTGCCACGGCCAGCGCCAGCGCGATTTCCACCAATTCGCCCAGGCGTTTGCCCAGATGCCAGCCGTCGCTCTGATAGCGCGCCATCACAAACGATGCGCTGAACAGCGCCACGTAAATGGGGAAGTCCCAGGTATTGATCACCGCCATGCCGCCCAGCGCCAGCGCCGCGATCCAGAACCCGGGCGTCCGCATCCACGCGCCCAGACGCGAATCCCATATGGTGATGTCGGCTTCCTGCGACCACAAGCGCAGCCAGCGCGCCAAACCCATCTCCAGCAGCGGGTGTTCGCGCACATGCAGGTAAAAATTCAGCGTCAGGCCAATGCACAGCAGGGCAAACGGCATGGCCAGCACGTGCGGGTGCAGGTCGGCGAGAAGATAGGAGAAGAACGGAAACTCGTCGATCACTTCGCGGCTTTGCCCGGCCAGGTTGAAATCCTGCAGCACGCGCGAGGCGCGCCACCACCAGATGCCCCCCACCCGGTCCGGCACCCAACTCAGGTCTGCTTTCGGCGGATCCACCAGTTCCTGCAGCGCCACCCAGCGCCAGAACGGCGACTGCCACCCGCTGGCGGTCTGCTGCCAGAACAGGCCGCGCGCGTGCAGCATTTCCAGGAAGCCCTCCACGTTGCTGAGGATCAGCAGGAACAGCGGCGCCAGCCATGCCCAACCGCGCGCCAGCCGCGCTGCGTGCTCGCCTTTTTCCTGCTGGAAGCGTTTGAACAGCAGGCTGTACAGCACGCCATACGCCCCCACCGCAGAGAGCGCGAACCACAGCGCCACCGCCAGGTTGAAGCCCACGCCGCTGGTCACGCCGGTCAGCCGGGTGAGCATGGCCACCATCACGTAGCCGAAGTAATAGTAGGAAATGGCATAGCCCGAGAGCCAGGGATCGTGCGGCGGGAACTGCGGCGAACGCAGGATGGCGTTGATGAAGGCCTGTTCCATCGGCTTTTCGGTGCCGGTCACTTCAGGGTTCATGGCGCGCACCAGCGCCCACAGGCCAAACGCGCTGAAAAATAGCAGCTCGGTGGCCAGGATCTGCCGGCGGTGGTCGCTCAGCCAGGCACGCATTTCGCCCCAGCGACCGCGCGCGGCCAGGGCGGCAGCGCCGGCCAACAGCACCAGCGCGATCACGTGTCCGCCGCTGGTGTTTTGCAGCACCTGCAGCGAGGCCAGCAACCAGAAGGCATACGCCCAAATCAGCAGCCCCAAAGCGCGCGCCAGCGCCCAGCCACGGTCTGAGAGGTTGGGCAGCAGTCGGTAGGCCAGCGGAAACGCCAGAAGGCCGATGAAGCTTACCAGCAGGTACCAGGACAGGAAAGCCAGCATAGGATTAGACGCTCCACTCCTCGCCGGGTTGGGTGAATGTTCCGTCTTCTTCTGGTTCCAGGCACAGCACGCGCGTCACCGCCGCCAGCGGCAGCGCGCCGTACAGATGAGGGAAAAGCTCGCCGCCCGGCACGCCCTCGTAGCGCATCTCGGCGCCGGTCTGTTCCGGTGCAATTTCCAGCAGGAGCAGGCCGCGCCGGCCCGGAAACCACAGGTTGGCGGTAGCCATCACCTGCGCGCCGGTGGAACAGTGGATAAATCCTTCAGTTTGCAGGGAGTCAGCCAGATACGCGCCCTGGTCCAGGGCGGCTTCCCAATCTTCACGGGCGGTGATGTGGTAAATCCCCCCAGGTTGTAGTTGGCTCATGGCAGCACCTCGTAGATGGTTGTTGCGCCGTTCTCATAGACAGG
>CALDSL010000528.1 GCA_937920255.1 uncultured Anaerolineaceae bacterium
TTGGGGAGAACTTGCGTGTGTATGTACCCCACTACCGCATCTATTGTACGATATTCAAACGCCAGCGTGGAAGGCATGGGGTGTACAAGCGCAGCCCGCAACCGGTTGCTGAACTCCACCGCCATCAGCGAATCCAGGCCAAGTTCGGTCAGCGATTGGTGCAGGTCCAGGTTCTGCGCAGATTTCAGGCCGAGTACGCTGGCCAGTTGGCCACAGACCATCTCCAGCAGCATCGCCCGCTGGTCGTCTGCGCTGGCGGCTTGCAAGCGCGCCAGCCAGGCCTGCTCTCCGGCCGTGGATAGTTTGGGGGCCGCCGGAACAGTCGCCATCAAATCGCGCAGCAGCGGCGGCGGGTTGTCGCCCAGGGCGCGGCTGAGCAGATGCCACTGGATGGGCAGTACCGCGGCCTGCGCCACCGTGGATGGACCGAGCAGGTTCAGCACAGCGATCCCCTGTTCGGGGGTGATGGTCTGGATACCCATCGCCTGCCAGCGGTTGATGTGTTGCTCGCCCAGGCGCGCTGCCATGCCAATCTGGCCCCACGCGCCCCAGTTGATGCTCAGTGCGGGTAGCGAGAGCGCGCGGCGGTGGAAAGCCAGCGCGTCGAGAAAGGCGTTGGCCGCGGCGTAGCTCGACTGCCCGGCCGAGCCAAAGATGCCCGCGCCGGCCGAGAAGAGAACGAAGAAATCCAGGTCCAGGCTGCTGGTCAGTTCGTGCAGGTTCCACGCGCCGGCCACTTTTGGCGCCAGCACGTGTTCAAAGCGCGCCCAGTCCAGCTTGGTTACCAGCCCATCGTCGGTGATGCCCGCGGCGTGTACCACGCCGCGCAGCGGCGGCAGGTCCTGCGCAATTTGCCGCAGCACGCCCGCCACGGCCTCACGGTCGCTGATATCCGCCTGGAAGCAGACCACGCGCGCGCCGGCCGCTTCGATCTGGTCGATTGTTTCCTGCGCCTCTGCCGGCGAGGCCGAACGGCTGAGCAGCACCAACGCGCCCGCGCCGCCGTTGGCCAGCGCCAGCGCTACTTCCAATCCCAGGCCGCGCGTGCCGCCGGTGATCAGATAGCTGGCGTCAGCGCGAATAGGCTTGGGACGGTCAAAATGCAGCGCCACTTTGCCAATGTGCCGCGCCTGGGCCATATGCCGGAAGGCGTGGGTGGGCTCGTGGTGCGGGAAGGCGCGCGTGGGCAGCATTTCCATATGGCCCTCGCCCAATGCGCGCAGGATCTCGCGCAGCGCATTTTGCATCAATTCGGGATGTTTCTGCATTTCCACCGCCAGGTCATAGACGTGGTAGTGTACATGCGGGTACTTTTCCGCCACCTTTTCCGGCGTCCAGATGCCGCGCTTGCCGATCTCGAGGAAGTGCCCGCCCGGGGCCAGCACCGAAAGGCCCTGCGGGATAAATGCATCGCTGAGCGAGTTGAGCACGGCGTCCACCCCGCGCCCGCCGGTTTTCTGCAGGATGTCTTCCGCGAAGTTGGCGGTACGCGAATCATACACATGCTGCACGCCGATTGACTGCAGATAGCGGCGTTTGATCTTGCTGCCCGCGGTGGCAAATATCTCCGCGCCCAGGCGCTGGGCCAGGCGCACCGCGGCCAACCCCACGCCGCCCGTAGCGGCATGGATCAGCACGCGCTGTCCAGTTTGCAGGTTGGCCAAATAATGCAAGCCATACCAGGCGGTGAGGAAGGCGGTTGGCACCGTGGCGGCTTCGGTAAAGCTCAGCGTGTGGGGTTTGTCGAATACCAGCTCGGCTTTCGTGATCAGATGCGAGCGGAACGTTCCCGCGCCCAACGCGATCACAAAATCGCCGGGGTGGATACCCTTGACGCCCTTACCCACCGCGGTGACCACGCCGGAGCACTCGTTGCCCAGCGGGATCTCGCCCGGGTACATCCCCAGCACATTGAGCACATCGCGGAAGTTCAGCCCGCTGGCGAAGACCTTAATTTCAACCTCGCCCGGTCCCGGCGCCGGCCGTTCAGCGGCTTCCATGCGAACCCCATCCAGCACTCCCGGTTCTGAAATGGCCAGTTGATACCCGTTCTGGTCAGCCAGGTTTTCAGCGTCCAGCGCGGCTGGCATTGCAGCCGGCAGACTCAAGCGTTTGAGCCGCGCCACCAGGCGCTCATCATGGCGGAAGGCCACCTGGTCTTCCCCATCGCTGAAGAGAATCTGGCCTGCCAGCACCGCCAACGCGTGCCTGTTGTCGACCGAATCCAGGTCGGCCAGGCCGCCCCACAGGTCGCGGTATTCCAGGGCAAGGCTGCGCCCAAAGCCCCACAGCGGCGACTGGGCCAGCGAAATACACCCCCAGCCGTCTCCTGCCGGTTGCGCGTGGCACGTCACCAGCCACACGCGCGGCTGCAGCCCGGTTTTCTCCAGTCCCTTCATCAGCGACAGCACGCTTCCGGTTACGCGTTTCTGCGCGCCAAACGGATCGCGGTTGTCCGCATCCAGACCCCACAGGTGCACGATGCCGTCCAGGCTTTCGAACCTCTGCAGTAGTTGAACCGCATCCGCTTCTTCAAACTCGTTTCCATCCAGCGCGATCACGTCGCAGTTGGCGCCGTGTTTCCGCATTTCATTTGCCAGTTCGCTGCCCGCCCCGCCACGGTCGGCCAGGATCAGCCAGCGCCCGGGTTGTTTGGCGGTTGCGGCGGCTTCGAACGGACGCGGCTGCCACTCGATGTGATACAGCCACTGCTCCAGCCGCGCGGCGGTGAGGTTTTGCAGCGTTTGCTGGCTGGCGCGGCGCACGCGCAGGCCGTGCATCTCTGCCCACACCTGGCCGTGCTCATCCATCAGCGAAAGGTCGGCGGTGAGCAGTTCATCGGAATCCGCGGGGTGCATCTGGATATGGCAGTAGACCACCTGCCCCGGGCGGCGGTACACGCGGAACTCGTCCACGCGGACGGGCATATAGATGTACTCGTCCACACTCTGCTGCGGCAGCGCCGCGCCGGCGATCTGGAAGCAGGCGTCCAGCACACCGGGATGGATGGTGAAGTCTTTCGCCTCGCGTGCCACCGTTGTAGGAAGCGCGACCTTGCCCAACGCGCTGCCGCTGCGCTCTTCGCGCCACAGCCCCTGCAGCCCGCGGAAGCGCTCGCCGTACTCCAGCCCGATGACCGCCAGGCGCTGATAATATTCGGCGGCATCCATGGCGATGGCATGGCGCGACTGCAAAGTCGCCAGGTCGGCGTGAATTTCTTCCGGCTCTGTTTCCGGCGCCAGCGTTCCGGCGGCGCGCTTCTTCCACTCGCCAACCGTTTGCAGGCTGCGGCCCGCGCTTTCTTCCAGGCTGAACACCTCAAAGCTGGCCTGCCCATTCTCCTGAGGGTGCAGCAGCACCTGCATGCTGTACTGCTGCTCGTCGGGAAGAACCAGGGCTTCAAAAATCTCAAAATCGGTGATGCGGCAGGCTGCGTACCCCAGCGCCTGCGCCGCCTCGACGATCAGGTCGAGATAGCCGCTGCCGGGGTATATGACGGTGTTGAACACGCGGTGGTCGCCCACGTAGGCCGGGGTGCTGCTGTTGAGCGCCAGTGAGAAGCCCAGGTCGGCGCCGGGCGGAATACGCACCGGCCCATTGAGCTGGCTGCGCGCCGCGGCGGGGGCAGCGGCGGTTTCTTCCGCCGGCTCCACCCAGAAGCGGTCGCGCTGGAACGGGTAGGTGGGCAGCGATATGCGCCGTGCTGAGGGGTAATCGGCTTCCAGGGCGGCCCAGTTGATCTCGGCGCCGCGGGCGAACAGCTCGCCCAGGCTGGTGAGCAGGGTATCCCAATCGCCGCGGCCTTTGCGCAGCGAGGGCAGCCACGCCAGGCTCCCGGTTTCTTCGGGCAGGCAGCGCTGCGCCATGCTCAGCAGGGTGGGGTTGGGGCCAATCTCGACAAAGGCATTGCAGCCCATTTCGCGCAGCGCGGCGATTGATTCCGAGAATCGCACCGGCTGGAGAATGTGCTCGCGCCAGTAGTCCGGGCGGGTGATCTCCGCGCCTACCGGCTGGGCGCTGTTGTTGCCAATCAGCGTAATGCGCGGCGGCGACATGCGGATGCTGGCGGCCATCTGCTCGAATTCGTCCACAATCGGCAGCATCAGCGGCGAGTGGAAGGCATGCGAGACCGTGAGCGGCTTGGACTTGATGCCCTCGGCCGCCAGGCTGGCGAGAATCTCCTGCACCGCCGCGCCCTCGCCGGAAATGACGATGTTTTCCGGCCCGTTAACCGCGCCCAGCGTCACCCGGCCGGCATAGGGGGCGATGGCCGCCTCAACGCGCGGCTGGCTGGCGAACACCGCCGCCATTTCCCCGCCCGCGGGCAGGTCGCCCATCAGCCGGGCGCGGCAGGCGATCAACTTGAGGCCGTCTTCCAGGCTGAATACGCCCGCCACGCAGGCGGCCACGTACTCGCCCACGCTGTGTCCCATCACGGCGGCGGGCTCCACGCCCCACGCGCGCCATAATTGCGCCAGTGACCATTCCAGCGCGAACAGCAGCGGCTGAGTGTAGCGCGTGTGGTCAATTTTCGCGGCCTGCCCATCCGGCGCGGCCGGGTAGAGGATGTCCAGCAGCGATTCGCCCAGCTCGGCGCGGGCGATGGCTTCGCAGCGGTCGAGGGCGGCGCGGAACACGGGCTGGCGCTCGTACAACTGGCGGCCCATGTCTGGATACTGGCTGCCCTGGCCGGTGAAGAGGAGGGCGGTTTTCGGACGGCCGTTGCCCGGAGCAGGGGCCGAAACCGCCATCAGTTTTTCGGCGGCTTCGGCCGGCGTGGCGGCGGCGACTGCCAGCCGGTGGGGGTAGCGCGTGCGCGCGGCGGCCAGGGTGTGGGCCGCATCCGGCATCGAGGTGTCCGGATGCGTCTCAAAGAACGCCCCCAACTTATGCGCATAGTCTGTCAGGGCGGCAGCGGAACGCGCGCTGACCGGCAGCAGGTATGCTCCCTGCTGCGCCGGTTGATTCTGCTCGACCGGCTGCGGCAGCGGCGCTTCTTCCAGCACGATGTGCGCGTTGACGCCGCTGAAACCAAATGACGATACTCCCGCGCGGCGCGGTACGCCGGTGCGCGGCCAGGGCGTGTGCGTGGTGGGAATTTCAATCGGGAATTCCGGCCAGGGGATGCGCGGGCTGCGCTCGTGGAAGTGCAGGTGCGGCGGAATCTGTTCATGCTGCAGCGCCAGCACGGTTTTGATCAGCCCGGCGACGCCCGACGCCGACTCGGCGTGACCGATGTTGGTCTTGACCGAACCCAGGATCAGCGGTTGCGTGCGGCCTTCGCCCAGCGCATTGCCGATGGCTTCAACTTCGATCGGGTCGCCCAGCGAGGTTCCCGTTCCGTGCGTTTCCACATAGCTGATCTCAGACGGCTTGACGCCGGCGGCTTTTAACGCAGTGCGAATGACCGCCTGCTGCGCCAGACCGTTGGGTACCGTCAGGCCGCTTGACTTGCCGTCCTCATTGACTGCCGAGCCGCGGATGACCGCCAGAATCGGGTCGCCATCCGCCTGTGCATCCGACAGGCGTTTGAGCACCAGCACGCCACAGCCCTCGGCGCGCACAAAGCCGTCTGCGGCCGAGTCGAAGGTCTTGCAGCGCCCGTCGGGGGCCATCATGCCCCAGCGCGAGAACATGATGAACGGCTCGGGGTTGAGCAGCACGTTCACGCCGCCCGCCAGCGCAAGGTTGGCTTCGCGGTTGCGAAGGGTCTGGCAGGCAAAGTGCAGCGCGGTGAGCGATGAAGAACAGGCGGTGTCTACCGCCATGGTCGGGCCATGCAGCCCGAGGATGTAAGCCACGCGTCCGGCGGCCACGTTGAGCGCGCTGCCGGTGGCGGTGTACACGTCCATGTTATCCGGGCCGACGCTCATGGCGATGCGTGAGTAGTCGTTGGTGGTGATGCCCATGAACACGCCGGTCTGGCTGTTGAGCAGGCTTTCCGGTACGATCCCAGCGCGTTCCAGCGCTTCCCAGGCCACTTCGAGTACCAACCGCTGCTGCGGGTCCATGGTGTTGGCCTCGCGCGGCGAGATGCCGAAGAACTCGGGGTCAAACTGGTCCACACCCTGCAGGAAACCGCCGTACCATGAAGGCGGGTGATCATCGCCCGGTTTGGCGAAGGCTGATACATCCCAGCGATCGGCCGGCACCTCGCTGATCGCGTCCCGTCCTTCCCGCAGCAGATCCCAGTACGCTTCCGGGCTGTTCGCGCCGCCGGGAAAACGGCAGCTCATGCCAATGATGGCAATCGGCTCGGTTTTGGCGCGTTCGACCGCGTCGAGTTTGGCTTGCAGGTCTTCAATCGCCTGCAGCGCGTTTTGCAGCAGAGCGCGGCGGTCGGCTGCCGCGGAAGAGGCTGGAGAATTGGACAGATCAGACATGATGGTATCCCGGTAGCAAATGTTTTCAGGTTGGGGCTCGCCGGTAGCGGGCCTGGCAGCTCACTTCAATTTCGACAGCTTGGACGCCAGAAGCGCGGCCAGGTCGTCCTCAGACATATCCTCAATATCACCCTCAGGCGCTTCGGCCGCTGGCGCAGCCGGAGCGGCAGTGGGAGCACTTTCGACCGGAGTGGGGGCGGCCAGTACGCTTTCGTCCAGGTAGCGCGCCAGGTCGGCAATGGTGGGGTAGTTGAAGGTGAGGGTGGAGGGCAGCGGTTTGCCCACGCTGCTTTCCAGCTTGCCTTTCAGTTCCACCGACATGAGCGAGTCGAGCCCCATTTC
>CALDSL010000529.1 GCA_937920255.1 uncultured Anaerolineaceae bacterium
TCGTGGATACGCCCCTCGGCTCGTACGCGGCGTTCCAGATCCCCAAGGGCATGGTCGCCATTTCCATTCCCATCTCGCACCTTTCGGCCGTTTCGTACGCGCCGCAGCCGGGCGACCACGTGAACATCATCGTCTCGCTGGATATGGTGGATGTTGACCCCAGCTACCAGACCATCCTGCCCAACTACACCGCTTCAGTCATCGCCCCGGGACCAGGCAATGAAGATACGCCCCCCTCCCGCTCGGTGACGATCACCAGCGGCGGCGAAGCCTCGGCGCAGGGGCGCGTGGAGCTGGACGGTACGCTGAACGAAGCCGTTTATGTGGTTCCCTCGGAAACCCAGCGCGCGCGCACCGTCAGCCAGACTCTGGTGCAAAACGCGATCGTGTTGCACCTGGGCAATTACCTGGATGACAAACCGGTGGAAGAAGAGCAGACGGCCGTGGCCGAGATGCCCGAGCCAACCCCGGTGCCGCAGGATGGCGAAGCGGTCGAAGAGCCAAAAGAGCCGCAAGAGATCACCCTGGTGGTCAGCCCGCAGGACGCGGTGACGCTCAACTACCTGATGCAGGTGGGCGGCAAGCTCAACCTGGTGCTGCGCTCCGCCGGCGACAACGACAACATCACCACCGAGGCGGTCACCCTACAGTTCCTGATGGACCAGTATGCCATCCCGAACCCGGCGAAACTGCCCTACGCGCTGGAAATGGACGAGTCGCCCTCACTGGAAGAGCTGATGCAGAACGGCCAGCCGTAATCCGCTGGATTTGACTGCACCCGCAGCACTGTACCCAACATCGACTTCGAATCGCATTACGCGGTAACGACACACTGGTGGAGCAGGCATGGCCGGACAAGAGAAGATACGTGTATTGATCGTAGATGACATTGCAGAAACGCGCGATAACATTCGCCGGATGCTGCAGTTTGACAATCAAATCGAAGTCATTGGCGCTGCTCAGTCTGGCCGCGAGGCGGTTTCCCTCGCCGGCCAGACAAAACCAGATGTGATCCTGATGGACATCAACATGCCGGACATGGACGGCATCACCGCCACCGAAACCATCCGGCGCTCCAGCCCCACCACCCAGGTGGTGATCCTCTCCGTGCAGAGCGATCCCAGTTACATGCGCCGCGCCATGCTGGCCGGCGCGCGAGACTTCCTCACCAAGCCGCCGATGATCGATGAGTTGATCTCGGCCATCCGCCAGGCGGGAAAAATGGCGCAGGACGAACGCGCCAAGGCCGCGCTGGTGTTCCCCACCAATTCCGCCCCCGGCAGCCCGTCCATCCCCGGTTACAGCAATTCCCAGGGCAAGATCATCGTAGTGTACAGCCCCAAAGGCGGCACCGGCTGTACCATGATCGCCACCAACCTGGCGGTGGCACTGAAAGCCGAAGAACCAAAAGTGCTGCTGGTCGATGCCAACATGCAGTTTGGTGACGTGCCGGTTTTCCTCAATGAACAGGTGAAAAACACGGTGCTGGATCTGGCTCCGCGCGTGGAAGAAATGGAGCCGGAGATCGTGGAAAGCGCGCTGATCACGCACGCATCCACCGGCATCCAGGTGCTGGCCTCACCCACCAAACCGGAAATGGCCAACCAACTCAAGGCCGATCAGTTTGGCAAATTGCTGGAATACCTGCGCGGCATGTTCCCGTATGTGATCGTCGACACGTCCTCGCACCTGACCGAAGCAGTACAGGCCGCGCTGGATGCGGCGGACGTGATCGTGCTGGTGACCACCCAGGATATCCCATCTATCAAGAACGCCAACCTGTTCCTGGGGCTGGCGGATGTTTCCGGCATCAAGCGCAACCGCATCATGTTTGTGATGAATCGCTTTGATAAGCGCATCGGCATTTCGCCTGAACGCGTGGGCGAGAGCCTGCGCCAACCGGTGGCGCTGACCATTCCCTTTGAAGAAAAGATCGTCGGCCAGTCGGTGAACCGCGGCATCCCCTTCACGTATGACAACAAGCTCCAACCGGTGAGCAAAGCCATCTTCACGCTGGCCGAGCAGTTGAAAGCCCACATGAACCAGGCTGAAGCAGCGCCCGAGCCCGCGGCAAAACGCTAACCGCAGCGCACAAGGAGAAACAGCATGTCCATTCTCAAACGCCTGCAAGGAGGAGAAACCACCCCACCCGCATCCAACCCGGGCGGTTTCGGTTCCGCATCGCCGCACAGCTCGGCGCCAGCCCAGCGCCCCGCCGGGGCAGGCGGCCCGATGGACAACTACCAGGATCTCAAAACGCGGGTGCAGAACAAGCTGCTCTCCGGGCTGGATAGCAACATCGACGTCAGCCGGACGGCTGAGGTGCGCAAGACGATCCAGGATTTGTTTGAGCAGATCCTGGCCGAAGAGAATATTGTCCTCTCGCGGCCCGAACGCGCGCGGCTGTTTGAGCAGATTGCCGCGGAAATTCTGGGCTTTGGCCCGCTACAGCCGCTGCTGATGGACGACAGCATCACCGAAGTGATGGTCAATGGGGCCAAGAACATCTACATCGAGCGCAAGGGTAAGATTTTGCGCGTACCGATGGCCTTCGAAAGCAATGAGCATGTGATGCGCATCGTCGAGCGCATCGTGGCGCCGCTTGGCCGCCGCGTGGACGAATCCAGCCCATATGTAGACGCGCGCCTGCCGGATGGCTCGCGCGTGAATGTGGTCATCCCGCCGATTGCGCTGGTTGGCCCCACCATCACCATCCGTAAATTCTCCAAAAACCCGATCACAGTAGAGCAGCTCATCGGTTTTGGCTCGCTCACCGCCGAGGCGGTAACCTTCCTCAAAGCCTGCGTGGAAGCGCGGGTAAACATCGTCATCTCCGGTGGTACGGGCTCGGGCAAAACCACGCTGCTGAACGTCATGTCCGGCTTTATCCCTTCAGATGAGCGCATCGTCACCATCGAAAACGCGGCGGAATTGCAACTGCGGCAGGAGCACGTGGTCACGCTCGAATCGCGCCCCGCCAACATCGAAGGCCGCGGCGAGATCACCATTCGCCAACTGGTGGTCAACGCGCTGCGCATGCGCCCCGACCGCATCATCGTCGGCGAAATTCGCGATGAGGCCGCGCTGGATATGCTCCAGGCCATGAACACCGGCCACGACGGTTCGATGACCACCACCCACTCCAACAGCCCGCGCGACACCATCGCCCGTTTGGAAACGATGGTGCTGATGGCCGGCATGGATCTGCCCGTGCGCGCCATCCGCGAGCAGGTCTCCTCGGCGATCGAACTGGTGGTGCACCAGGAGCGCATGCGCGACGGCACCCGCAAGGTGGTCAACATCACCGAAGTGACCGGCATGGAAGGCGAAGTGATCACCATGACCGACATCTTCGTGTTTGAACAGACCGGCTATGATAACGGCAAGGTGATGGGCATGTTGCGCCCGACCGGCCTGCGCCCCAAGTTCATCGACAAGATCGAAATGTCCGGCATCCACCTGCCCCCGACCATCTTTGGCATCGGCGACCGCAGACGCCACTAAATCATCGACAGGAACGCACAGCCTATGAACCCAATGTTACTCTTCGCGCTAGGTGGTGGACTGGCCTTCATCATGTTGCTGATCGGCATCGGTATTGTCGTTTCTTCCGGCCGCTCGGTGGTAGACGACCGCCTGGGCAAGTATGTCGAAAGCGCGCAACCGGTGCAGGCTGCGGGCAAGGCGCAAAAACAAGGCGCAATCACCAGTTGGCTCAACAACCGCGTCGAAAACACCAAGACCGGCGGCAAGATTTCCCGCAACCTGGCGCGCGCAGACTTGAAACTCAAACCGGGTGAGTATATCGCCTTGATGGTCATCGCCGCCTTCGGCGTGGGGTTGATCGCCTGGTTCCTCGGCGGCAAGTCGGTCGTGGTCGGGTTGATCGGCGCGCTCATCGGCCTGACGCTGCCCAACGCGTATGTAAAACGGCTGCAAGGCAAACGCCTGATCAAATTCAATGACCAGTTGGGCGACATGCTCAACCTGATGGTGAACGGCGTGCGCGCTGGCTATTCCACCATGCAAGCCATGGAAGCGGTCAGCAAAGAGCTCCCCGCCCCCATTTCGGACGAATTCCGCCGCGTGGTGCAGGAAATGCAGTTGGGCGTCTCGATGGAACGCGCGCTGGAGCACCTGCTGGCGCGCATCCCCAGCGACGACCTCGACCTGGTGATCACCGCCATCAACGTGCAGCGCGAGGTCGGCGGCAACCTGGCCGAAATTCTGGACACGATCTCGTTTACCATTCGCGAGCGCGTGCGCATCAAGGGCGAGATCCGCGTGATGACCGCCCAGGTGATGTACTCCGGCCGTTTCCTGGCCATGCTGCCGGTGATCCTGCTCGGCATTCTGTATGTGATGAACCGGGAGTATATGATGGAGTTCTTCCTCCCGGCCAGCCAGCCCTGCGGTTATATCGCGCTGGGCGTGGCGGGCGGTCTGATTATTGGCGGGTACTTCGCCATGAACAAACTGGCGGACATCGAAATCTAAGGTTTCCGGGAAAGCTAGAGGTACAATGGACAACATGCTCATCGTTCTCGGTGTGCTGGTGGTGGTCATCCTGATCGGCGGCGGCGTCATGGTGCGCATTGGCTTGCGCAACCCCAGACGCCAGGACGACCGCATGCTCGCCGCCCGCCTGGAAGAATTTGACCGCCGCGGCGAAGAGGTCAACCTGGAAAAGATCGAGATGTCTCAGCCGTTCTCGGAGCGCGTTTTCTACCCGATGGCGCGCTCGCTGGGTGAGTTGGCCGTTCGCTTCACGCCGCAGAACGCACTGCAGTCGATCAACAAAAAACTTGAACTCTCCGGCACATCGTCCAAGATGGACGCCACCACTTTTCTCGCGGTGCAGTTCATCTGCATGGCCATGTTCGGCGGGTTGATGATCCTGGTGTTCTCGATTATGAGCAACAAATGGCCGCTCGGCCGCATCATCCTGCTGACGCTGGCCATCAGCGCGCTGGGTTTTTACTTCCCGCAGCTTTCACTGAGCAGCAAGATCTCCAAGCGCCAGAAAAGCATCCGCAAGGCCATGCCCGATGCGCTCGACCTGCTGACCATCTGCGTGGAGGCCGGCCTCGGCTTTGACGCCGCCATGGCCAAAGTCAGCGAGAAGTGGGAAACCGACCTTTCCATGGCGTTTGGGCGCGTGATCCAGGAGATCCAGCTTGGCAAACTGCGCCGCGAAGCCCTGCGCGACATGGCCGAACGCATCGGCCTGGCCGAGATGACCAGTTTTGTGGCCGCGGTGATCCAGTCGGAAATGCTGGGCGTCAGCATGGCCAAGGTGCTGCGCATCCAATCCGAGCAGATGCGCGTCAAGCGCCGCCAGATGGCCGAAGAAGAAGCGCACAAAGCGCCGGTCAAAATGCTGATCCCCATGGCGCTGTTGATCTTCCCAGCCCTGATGGTGGTTCTGCTGACTCCCGCCGGCCTGCGGCTGATGCACTCCGAACTGGGCGCGATGTTCAAATAATCGATGACAACCAAAAGTTCCCCTGCAGGCCGGAAACCCCATCCGGCCTTTCGCTTATATCACCTGGCCTGGGCTGCGCTGGATTGGCTCTACCCGCCGGAATGCGGGGGCTGCGGCCAGCCGGGTTCGCGCTGGTGCGCGGCGTGCCAGGCTGGCGCGCAGGAGATTGGCTCCGATTTCTGCCCCATTTGCGGACAGCACCAGCCCGCCGGCGCAATTTGCCAGCGCTGCGCGAAAAATCACCCCGCTTTTCAGGCAATTCGTTCCTGGGCAGTGTATCAGGGTACTTTACGAGAAGCGATTCATCGCCTAAAATATAAGCATGACATTGCATTGGCTGAAGCTCTTGCGGTGCATCTGATCGAAGTATATGACCGTATGCAGTGGACTGTAGATCTGATTACAGCCGTACCGCTCGGTTCAAAACGCATGCTTGAACGCGGTTTCAATCAGGCGGGAATGTTGGCCCGGCCATTGGCATTGTACGAACAAAAAACCTTTGCACCCGATGCTATCCGGCGCGTACGCGAAACCGATACACAGGTTCGCCTGGGCCCAGCGGAGCGCCGCGCAAATGTACACAATGCGTTTGAGGCAAATACCAGTTTGGTTTCCGGTAAGATGGTTTTGGTTATCGATGATGTGACCACAACTGGCGCGACAATCGAATCCTGCGCCCAGGCTTTGCGCGGCGCCGGTGCGGCGGGAGTTTATGGCCTGACACTGGCGCGGGCTGGCCGGCAGGCCGGTGAGGCTGGCGTGTTCGCGGACTCCATCTGAAACGCGGACGGCCGGCATATTCATTTCTATCCCATATGAGGAGGAAGCTATGGCTCTCAAGGTTGATATCTTCGCAAAGAACATGGAAGTGAACGAGCGGTTGAACGATTATGTCACCAAGAAAGTGTCCAAGTTAGACCGTTTCCTCAACGGCATCGAAGAAACCCGTGTAGACCTGGCTTATATTAAATCGGCCCGCAGCCAGTCTGACCGACAGGTGGCGCAGATTACGGTGTGGGGCAAAGGCTTTATCCTGCGCACGGAAGAACGCGCGGATGATATCTTTACCGCGGTTGACGCCGCCCTGGACAAGATGCAGCGCCAGATCGAGCGCTTGAAGGGCAAGCGCGCGCATGGTCGCGGCGACGGCACGCCTGCCTCGGAAGTGCCGGCAATGCTTTCGCCGGCAATTGAAGAAACCTTTGACATGGAGACCGAAGAGGAAGAAATTCCGGTCATCGCCCGGCGCAAGGTGTTCACACTCACCCCGATGGATGAACTGGAGGCCGTGGAGCAGATGAAACTGCTCGGGCATGATAACTTCTTCGTCTTCTACAACGCCAACACCAACCAGATCAACGTGCTGTACCGCCGCCGTGACGGCCAGTACGGCCTGATCGAGCCGAAGATCGGCTAATCATCCGGTTTTGCGTATACGATCCCCCTGCATCCGCAGGGGGATTTTTTGTTGTTTGTTAGTTCGTCTGAAACGGTCCACGGTCCTGGGGGCGGGCGAAGCATCTGGTAGATCGCGGGTCTAGGATGAGACTGTTAACTCCTCCAGATGCTTCGCCCCTACATCACGCGCGGGATGGAGAACCCAGCGCGCTCGACCGGTTTATTATTACCCGCATTCCGATTACGAAACTTGCCGCAAGATAATAACGCTGTGCGGAGGGAGTTGCATTTCCTCGCCCGGCGCCGGCGGTTGCGGGACGGATGCCAACACCACTTCCATGGATCCGAAACGAGAATCGTGGGAAATCGTCACCGGTGCGGCCGCGAAATTGCACAGCACCACCAGCCCCCCGCGCTGGACGCGCAGCCAGTTTGCCTCGACGTCGAAATCAACGTGGGCAGGCCCGGTGCTGCCGGGCGATAGATCGGGATGTTCCTTGCGCAGCCGGATCAGCGAACGGTACCACTCCAGCATCGAAGAGTGCGGTTCGCGCTCACGCTCATCCCAGTTCAACTTCGCGCTCAGGAAGGTCTGCTCATCTTGCGGATCGGGGATTTGCTCCGGGTTCCAGCCAAAAGCCGCAAATTCTTCCCAGCGCCCCTGCCGCACCATCTGCGCCAGTTCCAGATCCTCGTGATCGGTGAAATATGGAAACGGCGAGCTTGCGCCCCATTCTTCCCCCTGAAAGATCATCGGCACAAACGGCGCTGTCAGCACCAGCGCCGCGCCAATCATGGCGACTTGAGTCGAAACCATCTGATGGATGCGCTCACCCTGAGCCCGGTTGCCGATCTGGTCGTGGTTCTGCAGATAGCCGAGGAAGTGATCAAACGACAGGTTCTCCACCGGGCGGCCATGCATGCGTCCGCGGAAGGATGAGAAGCGGTTGTTGTACACGAAGACACCTGTCAGGGCCTGCGCCAAGTCGGACACGCTTCCATAATCCGCGTAATAGCCGGATGTCTCGCCGGTCAGCATGCAATGCAGCGCGTGGTGGAAGTCATCACTCCACTGCGCGTGGAGGCCATAACCGCCGCCATCGCGTGGAATGACAACGCGCGGATCATTCAGGTCGCTTTCGGCGATCAGGACCAGCCGCCGGCCAAGCTGAGACTGGAGTTCATCGACTACAATGGCCAGTTCTTCCAAAAAATGAATCGGCGAGCTGTCGACAATGGCATGAACCGCGTCCAACCGCAGGCCGTCCATGTGGTAATCGCGCAGCCACATGACGGCATTATCGAGCAAAAATCGCCGGACTTCCTGGCTGCCGGGACCGTCGAGGTTGATCGCGCTGCCCCATACCGTCTGGTGGTGGTCGTTGAAATACGGGCCGAACTTGCCCAGGTAATTGCCATCCGGCCCCAGGTGGTTGTAGACCACGTCCAGCAGCACGGCCAGCCCTCTGGCGTGGCAGGCGTCCACCAGACGTTTCAATCCATCCGGCCCGCCGTACGCATGGTGCGGCGCGAACAGGTCGACGCCGTCGTAGCCCCAACCCCATGCCCCGGGGAATTCGGCCACGGGCATGATCTCAATATGCGTCACGCCCAGGTCAGCAAGCAGGTCCAGTTTTTCGACTGCCGCGTCAAACGTTCCTTCGAGAGTGAACGTGCCGGTGTGCAACTCATAAATCACAGCAGATGATAGCGGCGGCGCCTCCCAACCTTGATCCGTCCAGGGGAAGCGTCGATGATCCACCGTTCGCGACGGGCCGTGAATGCCACGTGGCTGCCACGGTGAGCGCGGATCGGGGTACGCCGCGCCGTCATCCACAACAAACTGGTACTCGACATCTGTTCCCGGTTCGCTGTCTGGAATTGACACCCGCCACCAGCCGCCGGCCGACGGCGCCATTGGATAAACCTGGTCCCCGATTTTCAACGCCACGCTGGTTGGGTGTGGCGCCCAAACTTGAAAAGCTTGCATGCTTCTTCTTTCAGATCTCTGTCATCACAACCATTAATGTTACCGCCCAAAGCCCACATCAGCAAGAATATCTTGCCATAGCCCCCGGCCTGCGCTATAATATCCCCCGCTTAGTATACTTTGA
>CALDSL010000530.1 GCA_937920255.1 uncultured Anaerolineaceae bacterium
TACTTTTAGTTCGCCGTAGAGGAGAAATCCGTTGTGACGAGGGGAAGAAAAATCACCATCGTAATCGTTGTGGCCGCCCTGATCGGTCTGGCCGTGTTCTTCGCTGTGCGGGAAGCGCCGCGGCTGCTCGCTGCCAGCGAAGAAACGCAGTACCAGACGGCAGTCATCGCTCGCGGCGATGTTGCCTTTAAGATCGGCTCCAGCGGCAATGCCTCCGCGCTGCAAACGGCAATTGTGGCCTGGAAGACCAGCGGGGAGATCGCCAGCGTGGCCGTCCAGGTGGGCGATCGGGTCGAGACCGGCCAGTTGCTCGCCAGCCTGAACCCCACCAGTCTTTCCGCCGACCTTCTGCAGGCCAAAGGCCAATTGGTGGAAGCCCAACGCGCGCTCGATGAACTGCGCGAGGTGCAAGCCACCCGGGCCGAGGCCTGGAACGCGGTGGTCAGCGCGCAAAAAGCGTTGAATGACGTGCGCGCGGCCGTGGCGCTGCTGGAACAGCCCAATGCCAGCCCCACCAACCTGGAAGCGGCACAGGCTGCCTATAACCTGGCCCTGTCGCAGGTGGACGCGGCCGAGGCAATGTACAGCCTGGTGCAGGGCCAGCCGCTCGACAGCGTGCCGCGCCTACAGGCTGCCGCGCAGTTGGAGCGCGCCTACCGCCAGCGCGACAATGCCCAGATCAACCTGGAGTACGCGCGCAGCAAACCCGACGACCAGACTGCCCGCCGCGTTCAGGCGGAGTTGGCGCTGGCTGAGGCCAACCTGGAAGATGCGCAACGGGAATGGGAACGAGTGAAGAACGGCGCATCACCCGAAGATATCCGCGCCGCGGAGCTGCGAATTGAATCGATCACCTACAGCCTGGCAAAAGCCAGCCTGAACGCGCCCATCAACGGCACCGTGACCGAGTTGTCTATGAAAAACGGCGACGTGGTCAACAACGGGACACAGGCCGCGCGCATCGATGATTTTTCCGAGCGGCATGTGCTGGTCGAAGTGCCGGAGGTGGACATCATTCTGGTGCGTGTCGGGCAGGCCGCCGAGCTGACCTTCGATGCGCTGCCCGGCCGCGAGTTTCACGGCGAGGTGGTGAAAGTGAGCCGGGTGGGACGGCAGGACGCGGGCGGCATCCACTTTGAGGTCGAAGTGCGCATGACCGACGATGATGACAGCGTCCAGCCCGGGCTTACCGCCGCGGTCAATGTGATTGTGGAGGAACGCAGGGATGTGGTGATGATCCCCAACCGCGCGCTGCGGCGCTCCAACGGCCAGCAGGTGGTGTACCTGCTGCGCGATGGAACGCCGGTGATGGTGCAGGTGACGACCGGCCTGAGCGACGAGGATAACAGCGAGATGCTCGAGGGTGACGTGCGGGTTGGCGATGTTGTGATAATCAACCCGCCCGCCAATATTCTCCAGCAAAATGGCAACTAAATGCGCGAACGCAGCGCGTACGCAAACGTACCGGTAGAACAAAGAAGGGGTAACCATATGGAGGGACACAAATATCGGGTAAGAAAATACCGGGCAGCAGCCCTGCTGCTGTGCGCCGCCATGCTGCTGGTGAACGTTCTGCCGGCGCGGGCGGGCACGCCGGGGACGACCCAGCCACAAATGGTGACGGACCTGCGCGAGGGGGCAAACGGTTCCACGCCGGAGGAGATGCTGGCGATCGGCTCCACCCTGTTTTTCACCGCCAATGACGGCGAAAGCGGGCGCGAACTGTGGCGTACCTCGCCGCCCTATACCAGTGTCCAGCTTGTGGCGGATATTTGCCCGGGCGGGTGCGGTTCCGAACCGGGCGGGCTGACGGCCTCCGGCAATATTCTGTTTTTCAGCGCCAATGACGGGGAAAACGGGTTTGAGCTGTGGCGCTCGGAACCGCCCTACGTTGAAGCGAGCACCCACCTGGTGCATGATATCAACACCGGCGGCAGTTCCAGCCCGGCCGAGATCACGCCCATTGGCACGGCAATCTTCTTCCACGCCGATGACGGCAGCACCGGGTTCGAACTGTGGCGCTCCGACCAGCCGTTTAACAGCGCCTACCGCGTACGCGACATCTACGAAGGCACGCTCAGTTCCACGCCGCGCGAGCTGACTCGCATCGGCTGGATGCTGTTCTTTGTGGCCAACGACGAATCTGGCGCCGAGTTGTGGCGCTCCGACCCGCCCTATTCCGCCGCGAGCACCTTCCGCGTGGTCGATCTCAACCCCGACGGCAGCGCCGAACCAGCCTGGCTGACGCCCATCGGCTTGAAACTGTTCTTCAGCGCCACGGATGGCGAGAGCGGCCAGGAATTATGGGTGGTCGAATCGCCCTACCACGAGGCGCGGCGTGTGACCGATATCCTCGGCGACCCGCTCAGCACCAACCCCAACCGCCTGTACGCGCTGGGCGAGAACCTGTTCTTTACCGGTTGGGTCGGCTTTTCGGGATACGAGCTGTTCCGCAGCGAACCGCCCTACGACGCCACCCACACCTACCTGGTGGAAGACCTGTCCGAGAGCATGTTTGGCTCGCTACCGGATGAAAAGGTTGCCATCGGCACGACGCTGTTCTTCACCGCGCAGAGCGAGGACGGGGTGGAACTGTATAAGACGCAACCGCCCTACGTGCCGGACACCACCGATTTTGTTAAAGATATTCTTCCAGGCGCTGGCAGTTCGATGCCCGAAAACCTGACGCCGGTCGGTACCACGCTGTTTTTCACCGCGCGCGACGAGCGTCACGGCATTGAGCTGTGGAAAAGCGAGCCGCCCTACGACACGCTCAGCACCACCCTGGTGTTTGACCTGATCGAAGGCGACGCCAGCTCCGCGCCGTACGGGCTGACGGCGGTCGACCGCACCCTGTTCTTTGGCGCCACCAGCTCGCACCAGGGCCGCGAGCTGTTCCGCTACGGTGGGGCTTATGCCATGCCCGATACCGGGTTCGCTCCCGGGCGCGTCACAAAACTGCTGCCGCAGCCGGAACAAAAGGCATACCGCGCGATTGGCGACCTGCGGCTGGACATCCCCGCCCTGAACCTGAAAACCGACATCGTCGGCGTGCCGGTCTCGGCGGACGGATGGGGGCTGGATTGGCTGGCGCAGAATGTCGGCTACCTGGACGGCACGGCCTTCCCCGGCTGGGACGGCAATTCGGTGCTGACCGGGCACGTGTACCTGCCCGACGGCAGCCCTGGGCCGTTCCAACGTCTGGGGTCGCTGCGCTACGGCGACCGCGTGACAGTTATCAGCTACGGACAGCGGCTGACGTTTGAAGTGCGCTCGGTATTCAGCGTGGCTGCGGATGACGTGGACGCGGTTTTCCAGCATGAAGAACGCGCGTGGCTGACGCTGGTCACGTGCCAGGGATTTGACGAGCAGACTGGCAGCTACCGCAACCGCGTGGTGGTGCGCGCCGTGCTGCTCAAGATCGAGCCGGCCTGAGCCTGTGGAACAGCAGAAAGAGGGTTGACCTACTATGAATTCTACAAAAAATACCAATTGGCGCGTGCTGCTGATCGTCCTGGTGCTGGCCGCGCTGGGGCTGTTGGCGGCCACCGCGCTGCTGGATTGGAACCCGTGGACGGCAGGCGGCGCGGGAGCGCGCTGGCCACGCGGCCAGTTCAGCGGCGCGCATTTCCAGCCGCCGCCGGCTCCGGTGGCGCTGGTGGGCGCATTCTTCACGCTGTTTACCAGCGGGCTGATCGCCATGTTCCTGCTGCCCGAGCGCCTCGCGGTGACGGCGCGTTCGTTCGAACGCCCGGCGGGAGCGGTGCTGCGCGTAGCGCTGCTGGGATTGCTGGCCGGCCTGCTGGTGAGCGTGGCCGCGTTGAGCGCCTCGCTGACCATGACCACCTTTGTTCTGACCATTGTCTTGAGCATGGGCCTGATCCTGAGCGCCGCATTTGGCATGGTCGCGCTGACCTACCATTTCGGGCGCTCGCTTCTGCGCCGCGCCGGGTGGATGGTTTCGCCCGTGCTGGCCTTGCTGCTCGGAAACGTGCTGATCTTTGCGCTCATCAGCATTCCGGGGTTTGGCGTAATCGCACTTTTTGTCATTGCCGGGATGGGATTGGGGGCCGCCATCGATACACGCTTTGGCACCAACCGCCCGTGGAGCCTGATTTCGTTGACTGAGGAAGGTAAGGAATGAAACGACGCAACATCATCATCTTTGTTGTCCTCGCCCTCGGGGCGGCGGCCTTTTTTATCATCCGCGACCAGCAGCAAAAAGCGGCGGCGGCCATGTCGAACTACCAGACGGTGGCGCTGGAGCGCGGCAGCCTGACGGCGACCGTGGGCGCGACCGGTACGGTGCGCGCCAACCAGACCGCGCTGATCAACTGGCAAACCACGGGCACGGTGGGCGAGATCAATGTTGCGGTCGGTGACCATGTGGAAACCGGCGACGTGCTGGCCGAACTGCAGCGCAGCTCCCTGCCCCAGACGGTGATCATGGCCGAGTCGGACCTGATCACCGCGCGACGCAACCTGGAAGATCTGCGCAATTCCAATCTGATGCGCGCCAAGGCGCAGCAGACGCTGGTCAACGCGGAGAAAGCGGTGGAAGACGCTCAGAAGAAAGTGGACAGCAAGAGCTACACCATCGCCAGCCAGGACGTGATCGATGTTTCCTATGCGAATTACATTCTGGCGCAGAACGAAGTCGACCGGCTGCAAGGTATTTATGACGGGACGGCGCACCTGGCGGATGATAACCCCAACCGCGCGTCGGCGCTGAGCAGCCTGGCGGCCGCAAAGCAGCGGCGTGATACCGCTCTGGCCAACTACAACCGCGCCAAGAGCAAGCCGGACGAGCTGGACGTGAACCTGGCTGAAGCCAACCTGGAAATGGCCAAGGCCAATCTGGTTGACGCTCAGCGCGAGTGGGAGCGGGTGAAGGACGGCGTTGACCCGGCCGACCTCGCCGCCGCACAGTCGCGGGTCGAGGCCATTGAGGCCACGCTTGGGCTGGCGCAAATTGATGCGCCGTTCAGCGGCACGATCACCGAAGTAAACGTCAGCCCCGGCGACCAGGCGGCTCCGAACGTGGCCGCGTTCCGGCTGGACGATCTCTCGCGCCTGCTGGTGGACGTGGAAATCACCGAAATTGATATCAACCGCGTGCGCGTGGGCCAGCCGGCTAGCCTGTCGTTTGATGCCATCACCAACCAGACCTACGAGGGCAAAGTAGTCAAAGTCGGCCGGGTGGGCACGGCGCTCACCGGCGCGGTGAATTTCAAAGTCACCATCGAGCTGACCAGCGCGGATGAGAATGTCCTACCCGGCATGACCGCCGCGGTCAACATCGTCATCGAGCAGTTGGACGATGTGCTGCTGGTTGCCAACCGCGCAGTGCGTCTGCGCGACGGCAAACCGGTGGTGTACATGCTCGAAAACGGCGTGCCGCAGCCAAAGGATATCGAACTGGGCGCCACATCGGAGGCATTTGCGCAGGTTCTCTCGGAGGAATTCAAGGCCGGAGACGCGGTTGTGCTCAACCCGCCCACCATCGATTTTACCAACCCGGGCGGGATGGGCGGTGGCCCTGGCGGGCCGCCATAAACCGCGCAGCCAGATGGGAAAGAACAGGAATGGAATATGGCAGAACACGTAATTGATGTGAAAGATCTGGCGAAGATCTATAAAATGGGTTCGGTGGAGGTGAAAGCACTGGCGGGGGTGACGTTTACCATCGACCAGGGCGAAATCCTGTCCATCATGGGGCCTTCCGGTTCAGGCAAGTCGACCTTGATGAACCTGCTTGGCTGCCTGGACCACCCCACCTACGGCGAGTACATCCTGGACGGTGAGCTGGTCTCGGATCTGCGCGATGACCAACTGGCGGTGATCCGCAACCGCAAAGTGGGTTTTGTGTTTCAAAATTTCAACCTGCTTTCGCGTACTACCGCGCTGGCCAATGTGGAACTGCCGCTGCGCTACGCCGGACTGGCCCGCGGCCGGGCGGATAAGGCGAAAGAAGCGTTGGAGGCAGTTGGGCTTGGCGACCGGATGCGCCACAAGCCGACCGAACTCTCGGGCGGGCAGCAGCAGCGGGTGGCAATCGCCCGCGCGCTGGTGAATGACCCGGCCATCATCATGGCCGACGAGCCAACCGGCAACCTCGACTCGCGCTCCGGCAAGGAGATTATGGAGCTGATCTTGCGGCTGAACAAAGAACGCGGCACCACGGTCATCATCGTGACCCACGACCCGGGCGTGGCGGCGCAGACCGGCCGCGTGCTGCGGCTGCGAGACGGCTTACTGGAGGACGCATGAACATCGGCCAGGCAATTATCGAAGCGCTGGAATCGCTGAGCGCCAACAAACTGCGTTCCGGGCTAACCATCCTGGGCATTGTCATCGGCGTGGCGGCGGTGATCGCCATGCTGGCGGTGGGCCAGGGCGCGCAGGATACCATCACCGGGTCGATCACCGGCATTGGCTCGAACCTGCTGTTTGTGTTTGGCGAGAACATGACCGAACCGGTGCGCAACGGCAAGCCGCTCACGCTGGAAGACGCGCAGGCGCTGGAAGATGTCTTCATCGCGCCGGATATCGTGGCGGTGGCGCCGGTGATCCAGGCCAACCGCGAGGTGACCTACAACCGCGAGAACACGCGCACACAGATCAGCGGGGTGACACCGGACTACGTATCGGTGCGCAGTTTCGACCTGCTGGAGGGCGAGGCGATCACGGAAGATCATCTGCTGGGGCGCGCCTCGGTGGCGCTGCTGGGCGCAGAGACGGCCGACGCGCTGTTTGACCGGCGCGAAGGCGTGACCGGCGAGACCATCCGCATCGAGGGGCAGCCGTTCCGGGTGATCGGCGTGCTGGCGCCCAAAGGCGGCTCGTCGTTTGGCAGCCAGGATAACATCATCCTGGTGCCGTTCACCACCGCGCAAACGCGGCTGATGCGCGGCAAGCGCAACGAGGTGGACGTGATCTACCTGCAGGCGGCTTCGGCCGAGACCGTGACCAATGCCAGCGCGCAGGCCGCCGAGATCCTGCGTCGCCGCCACCGCATCACCCTGGGCAACGACGACTTTACCATCTTCTCGCAGCAGGATTTTGTGGCCACGGCGCAGACCATCACCAGCGTGCTGACGGTGTTTCTGGGCGGCATCGCGGCCATCTCGTTGCTGGTGGGCGGGATCGGCATTATGAACATCATGCTGGTGTCGGTGACCGAGCGCACGCGCGAGATTGGGCTGCGCAAAGCGCTGGGCGCGCGCCGGCGGGATATTCTGGTGCAGTTCCTGGCGGAATCCTCGCTGCTGAGCATGTTGGGCGGCCTGATCGGCATTGGGCTGGGCTGGCTGATCGCCTTTATCGTCGGGCGCATCGCGGCGGCGAGCGGCACGCCGCTCAACCCGGCTGTGGGGATCGACGCGATTTTGCTGGCGACCATTTTTTCCACCGCGGTGGGGTTGTTCTTCGGGCTGTACCCGGCCAACCGCGCCGCGGGGCTGGAACCGGTGGAGGCGCTGCGGTACGAGTAAGGAGTTTGTCGCGGTGTGATGGTGGGAAGACCCCCCTCTGTCCCCCCAAATGCTGAAGAACGCATTTGGAGGGAAGATTGCGGCTCTCCCTCCAAATGCGTTCTTCAGCATTTGGGGGGAGTTGGAGGGGGGTCTGCTCTTGGTCAAGAACTACCAAATAGGAGATGAACGCAACCCGGGCTTGAATCCTTGATTCAATTAACGATTGATTGCCTTTCCGGGCCGGGCGTGCTACATTCGTGACGTATTCGCGAATGGAACCGCCCGGCCGGGTGTTTAGCAGCTTCGAACAACGGAAAGGATAACCATCATGATTGACTCACGTATTACCGGCGTGTATATCTCGCATTTGCGCCACGCCAAAGACTGGACCCAGCTCGAACTGGCGGATAAGCTCAACGTCACGCACCAGGCGGTTTCGCGCTGGGAAAAAGGCGACTCGTTCCCGGATATCGCCACCTTATCGAACATGGCTACTTTGTTTGGCGTCAGCGTGGACGATTTGCTCAACGGCGGCCCGGGCGCGCCACGCCAGCCGGGCAAAGCCACCACCGGCGACCTGCTGGCGGAACTCTCCAAAGGCCAGACGGAAACGGTGGCGCGCCAGATCCAGAACGAAGAGGCGGATATTGAAAGCCTAATCGAC
Source organism: uncultured Anaerolineaceae bacterium (assembly GCA_937920255.1). Lineage (GTDB taxonomy): Bacteria > Chloroflexota > Anaerolineae > Anaerolineales > Anaerolineaceae > CALDSL01. The sequence continues at coordinate 8,140 of CALDSL010000530.1, forward strand.
GCGGCCTGGCTGGCGCGCCCCAGCCAGGTGGACAAGGTGATGCACGATCTGAGCGGCCTGCATCTGACGCGCGAACAGGTGGTGGAACTGTGCCCTTTTGTGAGCAAGGAAGTGCTGCGCGAACTGGTGGAGAACCTGACGCCCGAGGACATGGATCAAGGCCTGCTGTCTGATCTGGCGCCCTTTCTGGAGCGCGAGACGATGGACGGCCTGGTGCGGCGCGCGCTGAACGGCGACGTGGAGCCGCAGTTCGTGGTGGAACTGGCGCCGTTCCTCAGCCGCGAAACGCTGGACATGCTGGTGGAGCGCATCAGCGAAGGCAAGATGGACCCGCAGTACCTGGAAGATCTCGCGCCGTTCCTCAGCCGCGCCAGCCTGACCCGGCTGGTGGAAAAAGTGGGCGAAGGCGGGCTGAGCATGGAGCACGTGGTTTCGCTGGCGCCGTTCCTGCCGCGCGAAGCCCTGGATGGGATGGTTGACCGTATGGCCGCCGGGGAGATCGACCCGGAGCACCTGCGGGAGTTGGCCCCGTTTCTCAGCCGCGAGGCGCTGGCCAGGGTGCTGGGCATGGTGGCCGACGGCAAGCTGGACGCGCACACCATTGTGGAACTGGCGCCCTTCCTGGACAAGGAAACCCTGGAAAGCCTGATCCGCCGCAAGCGCGCATAGCCGCGCGGGTTTGGGTATCGACGAACGCCACAACGCCCACCCGGGCGGGCGCGGGCAACCAGAAAGCGCCCGTGGCCAAGCCGGGTGGGCGTGCCGCTGGATGGGTTGTTAATGTGCCGTGAGAGGGATTGGTTTTTATTCGTTTTCTTCGTTTTTGCCCCGCGGCTAGAGAGAATATTCGTTTTCTTCGTTTTT
>CALDSL010000531.1 GCA_937920255.1 uncultured Anaerolineaceae bacterium
GGGCAGGGCGGGGTGACCATCGGCGACCGGGTGTACACCTCGCCGTTCACCCAGTTAATTTCGGTGAATCACGTGTTTGATGACCCGCAGCGGCCGTTTGTGGAGCAGGGCATCACCGCCGAGGGCATTGTGATCGAAGATGACGTGTGGCTAGGCGCCAGCGCGGTGATCACCGACGGCGTGCGCATTGGCCACCATTCGATTGTGGCTGCGGGCGCGGTGGTGACCAAAGACGTGGAGCCGTATTCGATTGTGGGCGGCGTGCCCGCAAAATTGATCCGCAAAGTGGGCGAAAATCGTGCGCCAAACCCTGAACGGGTTGTTTATTATTGATCGTAATTCTTGTAGAATGGAAAGCAATTAGGAGGGACAATGACTACACTTTCTGTCGTAATTCCGGCGTATAACGAAGAGCGCGGCATCACCGAAATTGTCGAGCGGGTGATGGCGGTGAAAGACAGCCTGGCCGGCGCCGGCGTGGATGACCTGGAACTGCTGGTGGTGAACGACGGTTCAAAGGACAAGACTGAGCAGGTGCTAATGCAGCTTGCTCCCAAGCATCCGGGCATGCGCGTGATCTGCCACGAGCGCAACAAGGGCTACGGCGCGGCGTTGAAAACCGGGTTTGCCCAGGCGCGCGGCGAGCTGGTCGGTTTTCTGGATGCCGACGGCACCTACCCGCCCGAGTACTTCCCGCAGTTGTGCCAATCGGCGCTGGACGGCGCGGAACTGGTGATCGGCTCGCGCATGAGCGGCGCCGACAGCAAAATGCCCGTCACGCGGCGGATTGGCAACTTTTTCTTCGCCAACCTGCTCAGCCTGGTCGGCTGGCAGAAAGTGACTGATAGCGCCAGCGGCATGCGCGTGTTCCACAAGAACATCCTGCAGCGCATGTACCCGCTGCCCAATGGCCTGAACCTGACCCCGGTGATGAGCACGCGCGCCGTGCACGAGGGTCTGAAGATGGTCGAAGTGCCGATCCCCTACAGCGAGCGGGTGGGGCGCTCGAAGCTGAGCGTTGTGCGCGACGGCTATACCTTCCTGCAGTCGATCCTGTGGACGGTGCTGTCGTACAACCCGGTGCGCATTCTGGGCATCATTGGTATGATTGGCGTGGTCATCGCGGCGCTGGTGGGCATTGGCATTCTGGTGGCCCGCCTGGGCGGCACAACCGCGCTGGGCCCGTGGGGCGTGTTCGCGTTTGCCTCGGCGGTGGTGGCGGGGGTGGCCGGGGTGAGCGTGTTTGCCCTGGGCGCGACGTTCAACCACCTGGTGTCACTGTTCTATAACCGCCCGATCCGGCAGGGTTTGTTTGGCAAGCCGGTCTTCAAGAAACCGTTGGAAAACAACTTTGGCTGGATGGGCCTGGTTGGAATCGCGGCTGGGATTGTGGTGGCCATTGTGGGGCTGGTATTGGGCGTCAACAGCGCGGATACGGCCCGCATCTGGTTCTACCTGCTGATCAGCGCGATGATGACGCTGGTCGGCGTGCAACTTGTCATTTCCTGGGTGTTGATGCGCATTCTCGAAGAGCTTGAGCAGCGCGAAGCCCTGGTGCAGAAGGACTTACTATAAGCCGACCAGGGCTAACCCGGTTGGATTAATTTGGAGGTAGCATTATGACGGATGAATTTAACAATACTCGCGGTGTCAACCTCGGCACGTCCCGGGTACCGCCGTTGCGCATGGCCAATTTCCCAGACGCAGACGCGATTGTGGCAGCTGGTGTACGCGACCGGTCGCGCAACCCCGATGCAGTCGACATCATGCTGGTCAACCCGCCCACGCCGGATGGCGCGCTGTGGATCCGCACGCAACACCGCGTAGGCCGCCGCACGCGCGAGAATATGGTGTGGCCGCAGGTGTCACTGGCGCAGATGGCGGCCATGCTGGTGCCTTCGTACAAGGTCAAGATTGTGGACGCCAACGCCGAGCGCATGGGCTGGAAAGAGTTCTCGGAACTGATCGACAAGTACCAGCCCAAGTATTACCTGACCCAGGTTACCGCGCCGACGCTGGAAAATGACATGTACGGCACCTTCCTGGCCCGCGCGCGCGGAGCAAAGACCATCGCGTTTGGCACGCACGTCACGCCCATCCCGCTGGAGACGATGAAGACCTACCCCAGCCTGGATATGATCCTGCGTGGCGAACCGGACCTGACAATCCGCGACCTGCTGGATCACCTGGAGGGCAAGCTGGATGAGCGCCCGGACTTCATCTGCAAGATGATCGACGAGCACGACGCCACCTACCGGCCTTCCTTCAACGAAGATGGTTCGGTGAATATGCACGGCATCAAGGGGCTGGTGTGGCGCAAGGACGGCGAGGTTGTGGTCAACGCCACGCGACCGTTCATCAAGAACCTGGACGATCTGCCCATCCCGCTGCATCACCTGCTGCCATACGATAAATATCGTATGCCGCTGATGAAAGGCCCGTTCACGTTTATCGTCAGCAGCCGCGGCTGCACGGCGGGCTGCATCTACTGCATCAAGCACGTCAACTACCAGTTCACGGTGCGCCTGCGCTCGCCTGAGAAGATCATGGAAGAGCTGTGGGTGTTGAAGAAGCTGGGCATCAATTATGTGAACATGTACGCCGACCTGTTCACCGTCTCTCGCGACCAGGTGATGGGGCTGTGCAAGCTGATGATCGATGAAAAGATCGACATGCACTGGACCTGCAACAGCCGCGTGGACTACGTGGACGAGGAAATGCTTCAGATGATGGGCAAGGCTGGCTGCTTCTTTATGACCTGGGGCATCGAAAGTGGCTCGGAGCAGGTGTTGAAGCACGCGCGCAAGGGCGCCTACCCCGACAAGGTCGAGCGCGCGCTGCGCTGGTCGAAGGCGGCGGGGATCAAGAACTGGGGCTACTTCATCATCGGCCTACCGACCGAAACCGAAGAGACCATCCGGCAGACAATCGAGTTCGCCAAGAAGCTGCCGCTGGATATCGCCCTGTTCCACGTGGCCGCGCCGTATCCCGGCACGCCGTTCTTCTTCGAAGTGGTGCGCGAAGGCTGGTTCCGCCCCGGCACGCGCTGGGAGCAGGTGGATATGGATAAGGGTACCGTGCTGGATTACCCCGGCCTGCCCGCCGAGCGCCTGCTGTACTGGCAGAAACGCGCCTTCCGCGAGTGGGCTTTCCGCCCCGGACCGATCCTTACCTATGCAAAGATGCTGCTTTCCGACACATCGACCTTTAAAACAGCCCTGGATGTTGGGCTACAAACCCTGCGGTGGCAGACGGGTAAGCAAGCCGACTGATCCACCCGAAGGGAACAATAATCGCTATCCTGTGTACTGCGGTAGGGAAGCCTGCCGCGGTACGCAGGTTTTTCGTACCAAAAGGCTGTACTGTTACAATTCGGTTATTTTTTTGTGATTATTAATTGGTTACAATGTAACCGAAATGGGGCAAACATCGTTATGTAATATGTAATCGTTGGGAAATCATTTTCCCAATCCAACAATGTGTATGAGAAGAGAGGGGTGAAGCCATGCAGAACGTGGAAGAGATGATCCGCAAGTACATCGCCGACAATATTTTGTTCAGTAAAGACGGCTATCCATACGCGGACGACGCGTCGTTTTTGGAGAACGGCATCATCGATTCGATGAATGTGCTGGAGCTGGTCGTATTTGTGGAGGATCACTTCAGCATCACGGTAAATGATGAAGACGTGGTGCCTGAGAATTTCGACTCGCTGCAAAGCATGTCGACGTATGTGCGGCAGAAGCAGGCGGAGAAGGCCTCGGTCTAGACCGCGTACTGCTTTTCCAGGCACACCTGGCGAAGCGTGGATATTTCATGGAGTAGTGGGGTAAAAATGAATATCTCCGATTATCTGCTCGAGAAAGTTGACGACCATAAGGTCGCCGCGATCATGGAAGACGCCCAGTACACGTACGGTGATATTCGCTGGGCGGCGGCCAAAATGGCGAACGCTTTGCAGGCGTGCGGGATCGGTCTGGGGGACTCGGTGGGCCTGCTGGGGGCCAATTCGCTCTTCTGGATCGGTTCATACCTGGCGATCATGAAACTGGGGGCCGTGGCGGTGCCGTTTTCCACCATGGCCATGCCGGATGAAGTGCAGGCGCAGATCGAATTCTCGGACTGCAAAGCCGTGTGCGTCCAGAACCGATTTTTGATGCGCTACGAAAGCGCGCTGACCGGCCGGACTCTGCTCAACGATGACTGCCTGGAAGAGGACTTCGCCGGGAGCTGGCAGGACCTGCCTTTCGACCCGGACTTTGACGACACGCATGAAGCGGCGCTGATGTTCACCTCGGGAACCACCCAGCGGCCACGCGCGGTGCGCATTTCGCACAAGAATATCCGCGCCAACACCGATTCGATTATCGAATACCTGGAGCTGGATGAAAATGAGCGCATCATGGTCATCCTGCCGTTTTATTACTGCTTCGGCACGTCGCTGCTGCACACCCACATGCGCGTGAACGGATCGATGGTGATCTCCAACGGTTTCACCTTCCCTGAGAAGGTGCTGGATATGATGGAGCATTACGACTGCACCGGGATCGCCGGCGTGCCGTCCACCTACCAGACACTGATCCGCAATACGTCGATGGGCAAGCGTGAGATGGCGACGCTGCGCAAAGTGCAGCAGGCGGGCGGCAAGCTGCCCGCGGTACAGATCCGCGAAATGGTGGAAATGCTGCCCAACGCGCATTACTACACCATGTACGGGCAAACCGAAGCCACGGCGCGGCTTTCGTACTTGCCGCCGCACATGCTGGAAACCAAGCTGGGATCGATTGGCATGGGGATTCCGGGCGTGGAATTGCGGGTGATGTCGGAGAGCGGCGAAGCGGTGAAACCCGGCGAGGTGGGCGAAATTTGGGCGAAGGGCGATAACATCTCGGTCGGGTATTTGAACGACCTGGAAGCCTCGAAGGACAAGTTCATCGATGGGGTGCTGCACACCGGCGACCTGGCAACGGTGGACGAAGACGGATACATCTTCGTGGTCGACCGCAAGGCCGATTTTATCAAGTCGTACGGGTACCGCGTCAGCAGCCAGCAGGTGGAAGACTGCGTGTTGAGCCTGCCGGAAGTGGTGGCGGCCGCAGCCGTCGGCGAGCCAGACGCGATGCGCGGCGAAGCGATTGTGGTATATGTGACCATGCGCGAAGGCAGCAGCCTGAAGCCGGAGGATATCATCGCGCACTGTCGTAACAAGCTGGCGCGGCATATGCTCCCCAAACGGGTGGAAATTCTGGACAGCCTGCCGCTGAGCGCCCAGGGCAAGGTGCTGAAATCGGAGCTGCGCAAGCGCGGTAACACCGACAAAAAAGCGGTGAGCTAGGCCCGGGCATACGGCGTACCTGCGTGCTGGAAATGCCGCCCCGGCGCCCTGGCGGCAATTTTCTGATACAGGGCGAGCGCGGTAGACGAGCCGCGGCGCGGAAAGTGTGGATGAAATGTGCGGCATTGTAGGCATTCTAAATCTCAACGATTTGCCCCCGGTCGAGCCGGCCGTGGTGCGGCAGATGCTGACCATGCTGCGCCACCGCGGGCCGGACGGCTTTGGCATCTACCGCGACGCGCACATCGGCATGGGCAATGCCCGGTTGAGCATCATCGACCTTACCGGCGGCGACCAACCGATCGGCAACGAAGACGGCAACCTGTGGACGGTATATAACGGCGAGGTGTTTAACTACGTGGAGCTGCGCCCGCAGTTGGAGGCGCACGGACACCACTTTACCACCCAGACCGACACCGAAGTGATCCTGCACTTGTACGAAGAGCGCGGGCCGCAGTGCCTGCAGCTTCTCAACGGCCAGTTTGCGCTGGCCATCTGGAACCAGCACGAGCGCTCGCTGTTCCTGGCGCGCGACCGCGCCGGCATTCGCCCGGTATTTTATGCTTATCACGAAGGGCGGCTGCTGTTCGCGTCGGAGATCAAGTCGCTGTTGAGCGTGCCGGGTATGCAGGCGCGGGTCAACCGGGACGCATTGCGCGAAGTATTCACCCACTGGAGCGTCCAGCCGCCACGCACCATCTTTGAAGGCATTTTTGAACTGCCGCCCGCGCATTACCTCATCGCCCGCGACGGGAAGGTGGAGATCACGCGCTACTGGGACCTGGACTACAGCCTGGAAGAAACGCCGCGCGACGAAGATGCCTACCTGGAAGAACTGGAAAGCCTGCTGATCGACGCCACGCGCATTCGCCTGCGCGCGGATGTGCCGGTGGGGGCATACCTCTCCGGCGGGCTGGATTCTTCGGTCACCACCGCGCTGATCCGTTCTTACACCGGCAACCGTCTGGATACATTCTCAATTGCCTTCTCGGACGAGAACTATAACGAAAGCCCGTATCAGAACAAGATGGCGGGCTTTCTGGGCACCGACCATCACGAGGTGTACTGCACCCACGCTGATATCGGCGCGGCGTTCCCGGATGTGATCTGGCATACCGAAACGCCGATCCTGCGCACCGCGCCGGCGCCGATGTTCCTGCTCTCCAAACTTGTCAATGACCATCACTTCAAGGTGGTTATGACCGGCGAAGGCGCAGATGAAATCCTGGCGGGGTACGATATCTTCAAGGAGATGAAGATCCGGCGCTTTTGGGCGCGGAATCCTGAGTCGAAGTTGCGCCCGCTGCTGCTGCAGCGGCTGTACCCGGATATCAAGGGCTTGAACAGCGCCGGCGGGGCGTACCTGAAAGCGTTCTTCAAGAAGAACCTGAGCGACACCGCTAATCCGTGGTACTCGCACGCCATCCGCTGGAGCAACACGGCGCGCACCTGGCGCTTCTTTGCCGACGCGCCGGACGCGGCGGGGGCGTTGCAGCCGGAATCGCTGCAACTGCCGGAGGCATTTTTCGGCTGGAGCACGCTGGCCCAGGCGCAGTATCTGGAGTTCCACACCTTCCTTTCGCCGTACCTGCTCTCGTCGCAGGGCGACCGGATGGCGATGGCGCATTCGGTGGAGGGACGCTACCCGTTCCTCGACTATCGCGTGATCGAGTTCTGCAACCGGCTGCCGCAGCACCTGAAGCTGGAAGTGCTGACCGAGAAATACCTGCTCAAGCGGCTGGGGCGCAAGTACGTGCCCGAGGCGATCTGGCAGCGGGTGAAACGTCCGTACCGCGCGCCGATCCACCGCTCGTTCTTCCCCGGGCAGGCGCTGGACTGGGTGCAGGATCTGACCAGCGAGCGCGCGCTGCGCGACAGCGGCTACTTCCAGCCGGAAGCCGTGGCGCGCCTGTTGGCCAAAGCCGCCCAGGGCGGCGCGATGAGCGAAGTCGACGATATGGCGCTGGTGGGCATCCTGTCCACGCAGGCGCTGCATCACCAGTTTGTCGATCATTTTTCCACCGAGGCTGAATCAACCCCGCCGATGCTGCGCGTGGTGGATAACGCCGGCGTGGCCGCGTCTTGACAGCGCGAACAATGCGCCTCTTTTGTTTGAACCATCACTGTTGAGGAGAATCCGTATGCCCGAACCTGTACAGCCTGCCGCATTTGACCGCAGCGCACTCAACCTGGACTACGCCCAGGAAACCGAACGAATTGTGAACTGGCTTCAAGAGCGCGTGCTGCGCGCGTTTCGCCGCCAGGGCGCGGTGGTGGGCATCAGCGGCGGGATCGATTCGTCGGTGGTGCTGGCGCTGTGCGTGCGCGCGTTTGGCCCGCAGCGCGTGGTGGGCATCCTGCTGCCCGAGCGCGAATCCAGCCCGGAGAGCGCCGACCTGGCGCACGAACTGGCGCAGTGCTACGGCGTGGAAGCCTTCACCGAAGAGATCAGCGGCGCGCTGGACGGGTTTGGCTGCTACCCGCGGCGCGACGAGGCCATTCAACGTGTAATCCCAGAATACCAGCCGGGATGGGGCACGAAGATCGTGCTGCCCGGCGACTTGATGGACCGCGCTTCGCTCAACCTCTTCCATCTGGTGGTCACCAGCCCGGACGGGGTGGAGTACCGCAAGCGCCTGCCTCCGCAGGAGTACCGGCAGATCGTGGCGTCCTCGAACTTCAAGCAGCGCACGCGCATGTCGATGCTGTACTATCACGCCGAACTGCGCAATTACGCCGTGATCGGCACGGCGCAGAAGAACGAGCACGACCTGGGCTTCTTCGTCAAGTATGGCGACGGCGGTTCAGATATTGCCCCGATTTTGCACCTGTACAAGACCCAGGTGTTCCAACTGGCGGCCTACCTGGGGGTGCCCGAGTCAATCCAGCAGCGCACGCCAACCACCGACACGTACCCGGGCGGAGGTTCGCAGGAAGAGTTCTTCTACCGCATTCCATTTGAGACCCTGGACGCCATCTGGTGGGGGTTTGAACACGGCTATGCCAACGAGGAGATCGCCCGCGGCCTGGGGCTGACTACCGAACAGGTGACCAACGTCGTGAACGACATTATCAGCAAACGTAACGCCACGGCCTATCTGCGCACGCCGCCTGTCAGCCTGGAAGGGTAGGGCGGGATGGCGACCGGCGCGGATTGGCTGCAGCCCGTAACAATACAGGCACTGGCGGTTCTGGCAGCGACCGTGCCGTTTGTGCTGGCAGCCGCGCGCCGCGCCGGTCGCGTATTGCGGGATCTGCTGCTGCTGGCGCTGTTTTTCTGGGCCGCGCTGCTGCTGTCGCAGTCGTCGCGCGCGTTCAGCGTGTTGCCGGCGCCGTGGCAGGGCATGCTGCTGGAGGCGCTGTTCGCGCTGGCGGTGATCGCGGTGCTGGGCATGGGAGTTGAGGCCGGGTTGACCCTGCGTATCGACGCGCGCGCCTGGCGCGCCACGCTGCTGGCGACCCTGCTGCTGGTGGTGTTTGTGGCGGCGCGCAGCGTTGGGCTTGCCGCGCTGGGCATGAGTTCGGGCGGGGGCGCGCCGGGGTGGGCGTTCCTGCTGTACCAGGCCACCATGCCGGGCATCGCTGAAGAACTGGTGTACCGTGGCGTGATCCAGTCGCGGCTCAACCGCCTGTTTGGCGTGCGTTGGAACCTGTTTGGCGCACGGGTGGGGTGGGGATTTGTCATCACGGCCGTGCTGTTCTGGGCCGTGCACGCATTCCGCGCGGAACCCGGCGCGGGACTTTCGTTTTACTGGCCGACCCTGACATTGCAATTATGGGCGGGACTGGTTTTTGGTTGGATTCGCGAACGGACCGGTAGTGTGATACCCGCAATGGTAAGCCATAACATTCTCAATGTGGTGTGGACTGTCTTGTAAGAAAGGTTCAAGGGAACGATGCGAAGAACCATCCCGCTCCTCTCCGGTCTCGCCATTCTCGTGGTGCTGTTGAACCACGTCACCTGGCATATTTTGCGCGATTACACTCCCGGGTTCGCCAATCTGCTGCCGGCCCTGCCGTATATTTTGATCGACAATCTGGGAAAGTTTGCCGTCCCGGCGTTTGTGTTTACGGCCGGCTACTTTATTTCATACACCACCAGTGAAGGGCGACACCCCCTCAAGTGGAGCGTGGTGCAGGCGCGGTTGTTGGGGCTGCTGTGGCCGTGGCTGATCTGGACGGCGATTTTCACGCTGGCGCAGGTGGCCACAGACCGCGCGCTGACGTTCCGGCTGGTGCTGGAAAACCTGTTTATCCAGTATTACTTTGTCCCGCTGCTGTTGGAATATTACCTGCTGTCGGTGATTGTGGTGCCGCTGGCGAAAACGCATCTCAAACAACTGTTGTGGGGCGCCGCCATTTTGCAACTGGTGTTGATTGGGGTGTTCTACGCGCGCATCTACTGGCCGGGTTTTCCGCCGGAGTGGTACCCCTATATCGACCTCGGGCCGGTGCGCGACTTGCGCTACGTGTTCTTCTTCCCGCTGGGCGTGGCAGCCGGGATGCGGCTGCGCGATCTACGCGCCTGGCTCAGCCGGTTGAAGCCGGTGATGCCGTACCTGATCCTGTTCTTTTTCATCCTGCAAACGGTCGAGTCGCTGGCGGCGTTCAGCATGGGCCCGCAGTACTACCCGATTGGCGCGGACCAGTCGCGGCTGTCCTCGGCGCTGTTTGCCCTTACCGTGCTGCTGACCTTCGCGCTGTATGAACGCGTCAACCTGCCGTTGAGCAAGTTCATCTCCAGCGCCAGCACGCGCACGTTTGGCTATTATCTCAGCCATTACCTTGTGCTGGCGATCATGGACCGGGTGCTGGTATCGGTAGTGCCGTGGCTTTCGACGGTTGACTGGCTGCAACTGCCGGTGCTGTACGTGGGTCTGATCGCGATCATCACTGGTATCCTCGAAGTGGCAAGGCGTTTACCTGTTAAGCAGTACTATCGTTACGTATTCGGATAAGAGAGCAAGTGTGAAAGGATTGCTAAAATGACGACGATCACATCTCGACGGCGTTTGCTGACAGCCGTGGTCATCCTGGCGGTGCTGGGGTTGATTGCGGTTGTGGCGGTGCTGCTGGTGATGCGCGCGGTGACCGAAGGTTCGTTTGGGCTGCGCGATTCGGCGGGCGTGACCTACCGAACCGCCCTGGCGGTATTGCGGCGGGGCGAGGTGCAGGCCACCACGCGCGGCGCCCATACCAACGTGATCTTCCTGCACCACTCGGTGGGGAATAACCTGATCAACCAGGGCAAGGTGCGCGAGCAGTTCCAGCAGGCCGGCATCGATTTTTGGGATCAGGGCTACCGCTACGATGGCCTGCGCGACCCGTCAGGCGTCAAGACCGGGTTCTGGTACCCACTTCCAGCCGATAATACCGATATCGACGGCCTTGCGCGCCTGATGGCGCAGGAGCCAAAATCGCTGCCGGTGAACGCCCTGAGCGGGCTGCTCCAGCACGAAGTGATCATGTTGAAATCGTGCTACCCGAACAACAACTTCAACGGGGCGGAGGGGTTCCAGCAATTCCAGGAAATGTACCTGGGCATGCGCGCCACGATGGACGCGCACCCCGAGAAGATCTTTGTTCTGCTGACAACGCCGCCGTTGAACCCGGCCGAGACCAACATGGAAAACGCGCGCCTGGCGCGCGAAATGGCAGCCTGGCTGGCGTCCGAGGCATTTATCGGCGGGCGGCAGAACGTGTTTGTGTTTGATTTCTACACGTTGCTGGCCGAAAACGACCCGGCCAGCCCGGAATACGGCATGCTGCGGGCCGCCTACCGCGAAGGGGCGGACTCGCACCCCAACGCGGCAGCCAACGTGGAGATCGCGCCGCTGCTGGTGGATTTTGTACTGGAGTCGATCGAAACCTACCGAGGTGATTAGCCTGGTGGCCGGTATTCGAA
>CALDSL010000532.1 GCA_937920255.1 uncultured Anaerolineaceae bacterium
GAAACATCTCAGCGCACGCGCTCGATGCGGGTGGAGCCGATGATATTCAACACCTTAATCCGCACCACGGGGCCGCTGCCTTCGGCAGTGACAACGCGGCCGTTCTGGCTCAAACCTTCCCCGCTCAGGCTGATCGGGAAGATCCCGTCCACCTGAATTTCCACCGCCGCGCCGCTGGGGATGCGGATGACCGTTTCCCCAACCACCGTGGTCAGGTCGGCGCTGTAATCGCCCTCCTGCGGCAGGTCCACCTCGAGCTGGCCGGCTGCCACCGTCGCGTCGAGTTCGGTCAGTTCAACCCCGGACAGTTGCAGGTGGAGTTCGCCTGCCCCGAGGGTCGCGCTCAGATCGGCGGGGATTTCATCGTTGACCTTCAGGCCCCAGTAGTGGTTGGCGTTGTTGGTGCCGATGTTAATGGTGATGCTGTCTTGCCGCAACTGGTACACCGCGTGGCCATTCTGGTTGGTGATGCTTTCGCGCACGCTTCCACTGCGGACCGAGCGCACCTCGCCGCTGATCAATTCACCAGACGGCGCGCCGCCCGACAGTTCAAACTGGCCGGCATCCATGGCCAGATCGTAACTGGCGGATGTGGCGCCACCCACCGGTTGGCTGATGTCGCTGTTCTGCACCGCGCCGCCCGGTGCGACAAAGTTGGCGCCCGCGAACCACACCACGCCCGCCAGCAGCGCCAGCGAAAGGATCACCGCCAGCGCCCGCGCCCAGGCCTCGCGCCGGTTGCCCAGCAGAATATCGATACCGAGAGCGATCAGGAACACCGGCCAGTAGCGCAGCAACAGCTCCCAGATGTTGACCGAAAGGTATCCCAGGCTGGCCAGCAGGAAGAGCACGCCCAGCCCCAGCCAGAAGATCTGCCCCGCCAGACCTTCACCGCGGTAGATTCCGTCCAGCGCGCCAACGATGATCAGCAGCGGCCATAGGCGGATGATATTGCCCCACACGTCCGGCCCGATCATATTCAGATTGCTCATCAGCAGCAGTACGCCCGCCGCCAGCAGCAGCAGCGGGAAGAAAATGCTGCGCCGGTGCGGCCGGTCAAATCCCCGGGTCTCAGGCCGCGGTTCTGGCTCTGGAGTTTGATTTTCAATTGCCATCAGATATTCCTCCCCCGCAAAGCGCGGTACAACAGCACCAGCCCTGCCACAACCAGCAGAACCGGCCACAAGACGTCCTGATCCAGCCAGCGCATGAATGAGAAGTCTAACGTCTGCAGCAGGAACAGGATACCAAATCCTACCAGGCCAATGCCGATCCATTTGGCAGCATCCGGGTTCGGGCGGTTGGTCATCTGGATGAACTCATCGCGCATCTGGCCCACGCGGCCGCCCAGGTCACCCGGGGCATAGGTGGTGTCGTCCAGCGGGATGACCAGCCACAGCAGCAGGTAGATCAGCACGCCCGAGCCGCCGGCAAAGACAAACAGCAGGAAAAAGATGCGCACCAGCACCGGGTCGATGCCCAGGTATTCGCCCAGGCCGCCGCATACGCCGGCGATGACAGAATTGGTACGGCTGCGGTAAAGTCGTGTTTTCATTCGAACCTCCGTTAGCAGCGTGACCGGTTACGCGCGGCGCATAAAGGCGCGCACCAGCAGGATACCGCCGCCGACGATCATCGCCACCGGCCACAGGTAGTTGATCAGGTTCCCGGCTGAAGCCAGCACCAGCAAGCCGATGAAGAACAGAATGCCGGCCGGGATCCACGGCCACTGCATGCGCTTGTTATCCACCGGCAGCATGCCCAGCAACGCAAAGGTGAGCGCCATGCCGAAGAACAAAATGTAGGCTCCGCCCTCGGGCAGCACGTTGGAGAAACCGGCCACCAGACCCAGGGTGCTCAGGACGCCAGCGGGAATAATCGCCCACCAGAACTCGGGGCGCATGAAGAACACCAGGAAGAACGCCGCGCCCAGGCCCAGCAGGAAGATGCCCCCAATCCACTCGCCTGGCATACGCAGCATGCCACGGTCGGTGGCCTCTCCCAGGGCGATGATCACGCCCAGGTCGAGCAGCACGACCCCCGGAATGACCGCCCACCACTGCCGTCGGTCGGATACCAGCACGCCCAGGAAAACCAGCCCGCCCAGGGCGAACAGGAGCGCAAACAGGTAACCATGCAGCGGGCCAATGACCCCGATGTTCTGCAGCAAAAACACCAGCCCGCCGATGATCAGCAGGGCAGCAAGCACAATACGCATATCAATTCGTTTCATAGCTATTCCCTCCGATGAAATGGTTCAATATTTATACGAATTTCCCCGCGCGAAAGTTGCGAGAAATTCTTAAAGAACCTTTACCGAACCGACCCCCATTTCAGCGGATACTTCCACGCGGTTGGCCGCGCTGGCGTAATCTGGCGATTCATACAGGTTATCCGCCACGCGCAGGAAGCGCGCGGCATCCACCTCGAAGCCCGAGAGGAAGTGCTCACCCTTGACGCGCGCCGCCACGCCCTGCGGAACGCGCAGCGTGACCGAGGCCACGCCCGATTCTACCTTGACGCGCGTGCTGCCCGCATTTTCCGGCAGGGAAATATCCGTGGAGCTTGCCCCCGATTTGACCTCCAGCTGCGTCACGCGCAGCCGGCGCAAATCCAGAACGTTTTCGCTCGCGCCGGTCTCCAGCAGCAGGCGCAACTCGACATCCGGGCTGAGGCGGATCTGCCAGGTGAATCCCTGCACGCCAACCATCACCGGCATGGGAATGCCTTCCAGGCGCACCGTGGCGTGGTCGCCGCTGCGGACCACCGATTCGCGCACCCCGCCCTCAAACGTTCCCGCCAGCAACTGGCCAGGCGTATCCAGCGTGCCTACGGTCAGCCGGCCGGCGCCGTAGTTGATTTTCACTTCCGCGGAGCGCGCTCCATTGAGCGGCAGAAGCAGGTCACGCGTTTCGCGGTTTTTGGCGCCCAGCCGCGGCCCCAGCAAAAACCACAGCCCCAGCACGATCAACGCCAGCGGCCAGATCATCTGCCACATATTCACCGGCAACAGGCCCAGGTTGCTCAACAGCAGCAAGATACCCGCGAGGATAATTGCCGCACCCCAAAAGATACTGTTGGAACGCATAGCACACTCCTTGAAATGAATGATGGATAAAAAACGACAGGCACAGATTGCTCCGCGCTGCCGCCCCCATATTACGCTTTGAATGATGACGTTGAAATCATCTACATTATAAGTCAATATTAAGAATAGTATTAAAATCTTCGTGGTGAATTGTACTCCAAGTTCATCATGGGGTCTATACAAAATGAAGTTCGATTTACCGCCTCATTCCTGTTTGATCGTTTTGCTACAAGCGCTACAGCGCTTGACAAAACATGATACAAACCATTTACCTTTCCCCTACCGGCTTGACATTCTTTGGAAATCACATATAATTCAGACGAGGAATAAATAAGATTATGTTGACGTTTATTGGAATATTCAGGAACAAGCAGTGCATGTGTACCCGGCGGGGTGTGTGACCCTCGCCGTGCCTGAGATTCCACGTCAATAGATCAATCAATCCGTAGACGGTCGCAGGTTAAAGGCGGTGGAGAGCACCCCGCATCCCTTGATGGGTGGAGCTCTCCACCGTCTTTTTGTTGCCTGCCGGCCGTTTTTCTTTATCTGTTACCAACCGTGAATCTGTTTTGAGGAGACCTGTATGAAAATCGCAAGTGATGTCACCGAATTAATCGGCAATACGCCGCTTGTTTATCTCAACCGCATTACCGAAGGCGCCGGCGCCCGCCTGGCCGCCAAGCTGGAGTTCTACAACCCGGCTCACAGCGTCAAAGACCGCATCGGCCTGTCAATGATCGAGGCTGCTGAAAAAGCCGGCAAAATCGGCCCCGACACCATCATCCTGGAGGCCACCAGCGGCAATACCGGCATCGCTCTGGCAATGGTGTGCGCCGCGCGCGGCTACAAATGCGCGCTGATGATGCCCGAAACCATGAGCAAAGAGCGCCGCATGCTGCTGCGCGCCTATGGGGCCGAACTGATCCTGACCCCCGGCCCGGAAGGCATGCCCGGCGCCATCCGCCGCGCCGAAGAACTGGCCGCCACCGATCCGCGCTACTTTATCCCAGGCCAGTTTGACAACCCAGCCAACCCCGAAATCCACCGCCGCACCACCGGCGAGGAAATCTGGCGCGACACCGACGGCACCGTCGATTTTGTCGTCTCGGGCGTGGGCACAGGCGGCACCATCACCGGCGTGGGCGAAGTGTTGAAGAGCCGCAAACCCGAGGCACGGCTGTACGCCGTCGAACCGGACGCCTCGCCGGTGCTTTCCGGCGGGCAGAAAGGCCCGCACGGAATCCAGGGGCTGGGCGCGGGCTTTGTACCGCAGGTGCTCAACACCCAGATCTACGATGAAGTCATTCGCGTCACCGTGGACGATTCCTACAATACTGCCCGGCGCATGGCGAGCATGGAAGGGCTGCTGGTGGGCATTTCGTCGGGGGCGGCGGTGTGGGCCGCGCTGCAGGTTGCGCGCCGGCCGGAAAATGCCGGCAAGCTGGGCGTGGTCGTCATCCCGTCGTTTGGCGAGCGCTATCTGAGCACGCCGCTGTTCGCCAACCTGGCTGACTGAGGCATCCGCGAAGGAGGTTGCCCATGATTACCCTGTTCAAGATGATGCAGGAAGATATCCAATCGGTGTTCGAGCGCGACCCGGCCGCCCGCAGCACGTTTGAGATTTTGATCAGTTATGCCGGGCTGCACGCCATCTGGGGTCATCGCATCAACCACTGGCTGTGGAAGCACAACTGGAAGACTCTGGCGCGCTTTGGCTCGCACGTCGTACGCTTTTTGACCGGTATCGAAATCCACCCCGGCGCGACCCTCGGGCGGCGCTTCTTCATCGATCACGGCATGGGGGTGGTGATCGGCGAGACGTCGGAAGTGGGCGACGATGTGACCCTCTATCACGGCGTCACGCTGGGCGGCGTAAGCCTGGAAAAAGGCAAGCGCCACCCCACCCTGGGCAACCGCGTGGTGGTCGGCTCGGGCGCCAAGGTGCTGGGCGATATATTCATCGGCGAGGGCAGCCGCATCGGTTCCAACGCTGTGGTGGTCAAATCCGTGCCGCCCAACTCGGTGGTGGTGGGCGTTCCCGGCCAGGTAGTGGTGCGCAGCAAGCCGCGCCCCCGCACGCCAGACCTCAACCACAACGAGCTGCCGGACGCGATCGGCGCGGCCCTGGCCAGCGTGATGGAGCGCGTCGAAGCCATCGAGCGCAGCCTGGACACGCATGTTGAAGAGCACCCGCGCCGGGTGCTGGAAGA
>CALDSL010000533.1 GCA_937920255.1 uncultured Anaerolineaceae bacterium
GCTCGGAGCAGGCGAAGTAAGCGAAATGATCGCGCCGCTCGCGGTACTCGGTCTTGTGGTAGATCACGCCATTTTCGACTTCCACCTGGCCGGTGTTGAAATTGCGCTGGAAGTTGGATGCGTCATCCTGAGCATCCCACAGGCAAAACTCCACCAGCGAAAATAGCGAAAGCTGCGCGGCTTTGGAGCGGCGATTGGACACCTGCACCTGCCAGATTTCCAACGTCTCATTGAGCGGCACAAAATAGCGCAGGGAGGTGTGGATGCCCTGGCGGGTCGATTCAATCGCCGTGTAACCCATGCCGTGGCGGCAGGTGTAGTTCTCCAGCGCGGTACGCACTGGCTGCCAGGTCGGCGACCAAAACTCGCCGCTGGCATCATCACGCACGTAGATGTATCGCCCGCCGCTGTCGAGCGGGACGTTGTTGTAGCGGTAGCGCGTCAGGCGGCGCAGGCGCGCGTCGCGGTAGAAGGAGTACCCCCCGGCGGTGTTGGAAATCAGTCCAAAATAATCCTGGCTGCCCAGGTAGTTGATCCACGGCAACGGGGTATCCGGCCGGGTAATCACGTATTCACGGTTCTGATCATCAAAATAGCCGAAGCGCATCGTGTTTTCCTTTCGCTCCACACGCGAAACAACCGTCTTGAACAGTATAGCAGGCCGCTGCCCTGAGAATACGGCGTTCGCAGCGCAGCCTGCGATGATAACGAAGTTGAAAACGGATCGAAAGTAGTAGCGCAGCACTAATTGGGAGCGCTCCCATTATTGTAAATTGGATTAAACCCCCTGTCAAGTGACAAATGGCGCAGAAATGTAGACGGCCACGGCGCAATCCCCGCCGTGGCCGCCACCCCGTATAACAAACCTCTCTAAGAGGCTACTGGCTTGCCCCCTTAATAAATGCTTCCGTCAAATCGCGCGCGATATGGTCGCGGAACTGCTGCGGCGGCGATTTCATAAAGTAGGAAGACGGCTCCACCAGCGGCCCGCCGATCCCGCGGTCGAGCGCCAGCTTCACGCAGCGCACGGCATCGATGATCACACCGGCGGAATTGGGCGAATCCCATACCTCCAGCTTCAACTCGAGATTGAGCGGCACATCTCCAAACGTGGTGCCTTCCATGCGGATGTAACACCACTTGCGGTCGGTCAGCCACGGCACGTAATCGGATGGGCCGACATGCACGTCGCTCTCGGGCAGTGGGTAGGGTAACATGCTGGTGACCGCGTTGGTCTTGGAAATCTTCTTCGATTCGAGCCGGTCGCGCTCGAGCATGTTCATAAAGTCGGTGTTGCCGCCAAAGTTAAGCTGGTAGGTGCGGTCCACTTGCACGCCACGGTCGTCGAACAGGCTGACCAGTTGCCGGTGCAGGATGGTGGCGCCCACCTGGCTCTTGATGTCGTCGCCGATGATGGGCAGCCCTTTGGCGCGAAAGCGCTCGCCCCAGTACTCGGAGCTGGCGATGAACACCGGAATCGCGTTGACGAATCCGCAACCGGCCTCCAGCACCTGCTCGACATACCATTTGGTGGCCATCTCGGATCCGACCGGCAGGTAGCTGACGACCACGTCGGTTTTCGTTTCACGCAGGATGCCGACAATATCCGCTGTGGGGCCGGGCGCTTTCTTGACAATTTGAGATAAGTACTTCCCCAACCCATCGTGGGTCATGCCACGCTGAACCGTGACGTTCATCGGCGGTACTTCACAGAACTTGTAGGTATTATTCGGGTATGCAAAGATTGCTTCGCACAGGTCTTTGCCGACTTTGGTATCGACCACGTCGAATGCAGCGGTAAATTCGATATCGTTGATGTGGTAGTCACCCAAGTTGATGTGCATCAACCCAGGAACTTTATCCCCATCCGCGGCGTTGCGATAATAGTGAACACCCTGCACGAACGATGAGGCGCAGTTGCCCACGCCAATGATTGCCACGCGTACTTTCTGATCACCCATTCCTGGCTCCCATCACGACCGGCTGCAATAACGTTTCAACGCAAAGCGAACCGCCATTGGCCCGCCAACAATCATTATAATGACCGGGCGGTTGTGGGGTCAGATGATTTGTGTCAACGATTGGTTAACGATCGTTAACACCGGGTTGGCGCAAGGGCGGCAAAGATTCAGCCGGCGCGTTTTCCCCGACTGCGAGGCTCGCTCTTGCCCGGCGCGTTGGGGATGTAGGCCGGGGCCTGCAGCGCGAGGAATACGCAGCGGCGGCGGTCCATCATGCGGCTGCGCAGGCGCGGCTCAATCTCGTCCAGTTTCTTGATGG
>CALDSL010000534.1 GCA_937920255.1 uncultured Anaerolineaceae bacterium
TGGCAATTACCACTGAACAGATTAAAGAACTGCGCGAGATGACCGGCGCTGGCATCCTCGACTGCCGCAAGGCACTGGAAACCGCCGGCGGCGATATGAAAAAAGCGATTGACGTCCTGCGCGAAAAGGGCCTGGCCACCGCGGCCAAGCGCTCGGAACGCAACGCCTCCGAAGGCGTGCTCGAGCTGTACTCGCACGGCGGCGGGCGCGTGGGCGTGATGGTCGAAGTCAACTGCGAAACCGATTTCGTGGGCCGCTCCGAGCCCTTCCGCAACTTCGCGCATGAGATCGCGCTGCAGATCGCCGCGGCCGCTCCGCTGTACGTCAGCGAGAACGACATCCCCGCGGATGTTCTCCAGCACGAGAGTGACATCGCCACCGCCAAGGCGCGCGCCGAAGGCAAAGCCGAGACGGTCGTGCCCCGCATCGTCGAAGGCTCGCTCAAGAAGTACAAGGACGAAACCGTCCTGCTGCGCCAGGCCTACATCCGCGACGACAGCACCACCATCCAGGACCTGCTCAACTCGATCGTGGTCAGCACGGGCGAGAACATCATCATCCGGCGCTTTGTGCGCTGGGAACGCGGTGAAAAGACCGCGCAGGAATAAATCCAATAAGGCCAACCGCAAGGTTGGCCTTTTTTTGCGAATAAGGAGTGTTCCATGGAGAGCTTAAAATACCGGCGCATTTTGCTCAAACTGGGCGGCGAGTCGCTTTCGGGGCCGGCGGGCAGCGGCATTGACCCGCAGCGCGCCGCCGATATTGCCGAGCGCGTGCGCGAAGTGCGCGAGCTGGGCGTGGACGTCGCCATCGTCATCGGCGCGGGCAACCTGTGGCGAGGCAAAGTCGGCCTGGACCTGGGCATGGACCGCGCCACCGCCGATTATATGGGCATGCTGGCCACGGTGATGAACGCCCTGGCGCTGATGGACTCGCTCGAAAGCCGGGGGGTGGTCACCCGCGTGCAGTCCGCCATTGAAATGCGCTCGGTGGCCGAGCCCTACATCCGCCGCCGCGCCATCCGCCACCTGGAAAAAGGCCGCGTGGTCATCTTTGGCGGCGGCACCGGCAACCCCTACTTCTCCACCGACACCGCCGGCGCGCTGCGCGCCATGGAAATCGACGCGGACGTGCTGATCAAGGCCACCAAGGTGGATGGGGTGTACGACAGCGACCCGCACGTCAACCCCGATGCGGTGCGCTTCGATGAGCTAACCTACATCGAAACCCTCAACCGCCGCCTGGAAGTGATGGACAGCACCGCCATCTCGCTGTGCATGGAAAACAAGCTGCCCATCCTGGTGCTCAACCTGTTCGACCCCAGCGCCCTGCGCTCGGCGCTGCTGGGCAAAAAGGTGGGCACGCTGGTGCACGCCTGATCTGAGTGAGGGTGTACAATAGGAGAGCAGGCGCGCTGCCTGCTCTCTTTTCATGCATCGTCCCTGTATGGGCTGGCCACTGTGTTATTTGTTCCAATGAAACGGGGCTTATTTATAGGCGTGCTCGACCCCCCTCCCGCTCCCCCCAAAACAAAAGACAGTTTTGGAGGGAGGGAAAGCCTTTGTTCTCCCCCCACAGGGCTGTGCCCAAAAGTGTTTTTCCTTTTGGGCACAGCCCTGTGGGGGGAGTTAGAGGGGGGTCGCCCGCCACCAATAAGACCCCCATCAACCAATCACGATTCTCTGGAGAACCCACAATGAAGATCCTGATCGCCGTAGATATGGAAGGTATCACGGGCGTGGTCAATTGGAACCACGTCGACCCCAAGCATGCCGAGTACGCACGCTTCCGCCGCCTGATGACCGCCGACGTCAACGCCGCGGTGCGCGGCGCGTTTGAAGGCGGCGCGACCGAGGTCATCGTCAGCGACGGCCACGACAACGGGATGAACATCCTGATCGAAGAACTGGATGGCCGCGCGCGGCTCAACACCGGCTCGCCCTCGCCGCTCTCGATGGTGCAGAGCGTCAACCAGGCCGACGCGGTGATGTTCGTGGGCTATCACGCCCGCGCCGGCACGCTGGACGCCGTGCTGTGTCACACCTGGACCGACGTGATCACCAACGTGTGGCTCAACGGCCGGCCGTGCGGAGAGATCGGATTCAATGCCTCGGTGGCCGGGTTCTTCGGTGCGCCGCTGCTGATGATCGCCGGCGACCAGGCCGCCTGCGCCGAGGCGGCCGAATGGGTGCCCGGCGTGTGCCCGGTGGTGGTCAAAGTGGCCAGCGGGCGCTACGCCGCGCAGTGCCTGCCGCCCGAGCAGACCCAGGCCGCCATCCTGACCGCCGCGCGCGAAGCCGTGCAGGAATTTGCGCAGGGCAAAGGCCCGCGCCCGCTGGAAACGCCCGCCCCGGTGACCGGGCGGGTGGAGTTTGCCAACGCCGCCCAGGCCGATAACGCCGCGCGCGTCCCTGGCGCAAAGCGCGTGGATGGGCGCACGGTGGAAATCAGCGCCGAAAATGTGGTCGAAGCCTACCGCGGCTTCCGCGCCGCCGCGTCGCTGGGGAGGGGATAGGGTAATTCAATGCGGGTTCGCCGCTCTGGTGAGCGGCGAACCCGCATTGTCAGTATTAATGTTGAATTTTTACACATCCATCATCTCAAACCCCGTAAACGTCACCGGGGTGCCGGCGCGTAGGGTGTTGTGGATTTCGGCCACCTGGTCGGTGCGCTCCAATAGCTGCTGGATTTGCTCGCGGCTGGCCGCGGGCGCGGCGACTTTGGCACGATACGTAATATTGCGGCCCGGCTCGCCCGGGCCGCCGAATTCACCTTCCACTTCCACCACCACGCGCTGCACGGCGATGCTCATTTTGGCCGCCTCGCGGTAGATGTCATTGCAGTAGCAGGTGGCCAGCGCCAGGAATAGCAGTTCCCCGCCGTTCACGCTGGAGCCCAGCCCGGTGGATTTTGCGGAAATCGAAACCGTCTGTGCGTTTTCGTTGGTGCGCACAATGGCGCTGTGCATGCCTGCACTGTTGTGAACCCTTGCGCTAATTTTCATTCAGCATCCTCCCTGGTTATGATGGTTAACAATAATCTGCGCCTGTGAACCAGCACGGCGTTGTGGGACTATTGTACCGGATCGTGCAAGGATGTGATTTGTGCGCTGGCTGGGAGTTCTGGCGGTTTTTCTCATAGCACGTTGTGGGAACGCTCTGCAGCCGCTTTGCGGCCTTGTCGGATTTTCGAGGCGGTGATTTCGCGCTGCATCTGAACCTTACAAAACTATAGACGGAAATTTTGCCCACAAACCACAGCGCCAGGCAATCTGGCTGGCGGCGGATGCTATAATAACTTCGATACCTAGAATAGTATACACAACGGCAAGCATCATTGTCTTCCATTTGGGTTGGCTGGCGTGCACCGGCACGACCACCATTCCACAAAAAGTACGAACCTTCCCCAGACCTGAAACGTTATGTCTTCTACTGCCGACCTGCTCCACCGCCTGCGCAATTTTGTTCAGGATGAAGCCAGTACCCAGTTCCAGCAATTGGAATACCAGTGGTCCAGGCCGCGTGCTGTGCGCGTGGCAAAGGGTTGGGCGATCGAAGGGCTGCGCGTGTCTCACGCCGATAAAAGGTTCGTGCGCCTGCACTGCGATACCAACAACTCGCGTTTTCGCGAAGGCGATTTGCTGGTGCTGCACCGCGGCAGCGCCCAGGACCCAAACGCACTGCATGTAGAACTTCAATACGACGGCGAACTGGAACTGGATGTGAGCATCATCCGTGGCAATATCAACCTGCTTTTCCTGGAACCAGACGGCTGGATTCTCGACCAGGACTGGTTTAACGCCAGCCCCTTTTATCTGGACGCGCTCAACACAGTGGCCGACTCACTGCGTGGCCGTTCGATCATTCTGCCCCTGTTGCAAAACACGCTCATCCCGCGCATTGATTACGCCCGCTACGAACGTGCCGCCGGTGAACTGGCGGGGATCGGGTTGAATGACAGCCAGGTGGAAGCCGTATCACAGGCCTACGCCGCGGATTACCTGCACCTGATCCAGGGGCCGCCGGGCACCGGCAAAACTCTGATGCTGGCCCACCTCGCCCGGCTGCTGGTGGCCGACGGACAGCGCGTGCTGGTGACCGCCCTCACCCACCGGGCGATCCACAACGCGCTCAACAAAATCCTTCAGGTGGAAGAGAATATTGATGTATGTAAAATTGGGCCAGTACAGAATAACGACGACCTGAACGTTCCCGGTTTCGAAACATTTGCTGATTCACACTTTGGCAATATCCACGAAGGCTATGTCATCGGCGCCACGCCGTTTGCCGTCC
>CALDSL010000535.1 GCA_937920255.1 uncultured Anaerolineaceae bacterium
TTTGACCTGGAACACGAACACCACCATCGCACAAGACGGCGACCTGGCGCAGCTCGTAGGGCTGCGCCACAAGCACTTTATCATCCGGCTGCGCGCCGGCGCCGATTTCCAAACCCACCGCGGCGTGCTCAAGCACGACGATATGATCGGTAAACCGTGGGGCACGCAAGTCTTCAGCCATATGGGCAGCCCGTTCTTCTTGCTCCAACCCTCCCTGGCAGATCTGCTGCGCGACACGAAACGCAATACGCAGATCCTGTACCCCAAAGACGTTGGGTTCATCCTGGTAAACATGGGCATTGGGCCGGGGCAACACGTGCTCGAGGCCGGCAGCGGCTCCGGCGCGCTGACCAGCGCGCTGGCCTACGCAGTTGGCCCGCAGGGTCACGTGACCAGCTATGAAGTGCGGCAGGAGATGCACAACCTGGCGCGCGCCAACCTGGAAAAACTGGGTTTGAGCGAGCGGGTTACGCTCAAAATGGGTGACATCGCCGACGGGTTTGAAGAAACCGGGGTGGACGCCCTGTTCCTGGACGTTCCCAACTCGTATGACTATATTTCGCAGGTGCGCGAGGCGCTCAAGCCGGGCGGCTTCTTTGGCAGCATTCTGCCGACCATGAACCAGGTCACCAAACTGCTGCTGGCTCTGCGCCAGAATACGTTTGCCTTCCTGGAAATCTGCGAGACCATGTTGCGCTATTACAAGGCCGAGCCGGAACGGCTGCGCCCAACCGACCGCATGGTGGCGCATACCGGGTACCTGGTGTTTGCGCGCCCGGTGCTGGTGGCGGAGGACGAGCGCGGCCTCGCACTGCTGCGCGAGGCCAACCTGGCTCCAGAACAGGATGATAGCGACGAATGATCGCGCGGGTGAGCTGGATCGCATGAATGTTGGACCGCTGGGACCTTCCGTTCTGACGGAAGATATGATCCGAGACCGGCTGAGCCGTACCAATGGCGCGGGGCAAATTACGCCTCCCGAAGGCACGCGCTGGCGGCGGGCGGCGGTGCTCGTGCCGCTGCTGCTGCGCGAGGGCGAGTGGAACCTGCTCTACATCCGGCGCACGCACACGGTGGAAACGCACCGCGGGCAGGTGGCTTTCCCCGGTGGTGCGATGGATGACACCGATGCCACACTGGAGGAAACTGCGCTGCGGGAGACGTACGAGGAAATCGGATTGCCGGCCGAGTCAGTCAAGCTGCTTGGCCGGCTGCCCGATTTCTACACCATCAGCGATTTTCTGGTCACGCCGGTGGTGGGCGTCATCCCCTGGCCGTTTGCCATGCGCCTGTCTGTCGCTGAAGTTGACCGGGCGTTCACCATTCCGCTGCAGTGGATGGCCAACCGCGACCACTTTGAAGAGCGCCCAATCGTGCGCTTTTCGGGGCTGATGGATAAGGTGGTGTATTACCAGGAATACGACGGCGAAGTGGTTTGGGGCGCAACCGGGATGATGACCCGTAACTTCCTGCAGACGCTGGGGCTGTTAGTATAAGAAGACCCCGCCGGTTTGCTGACGGCGGGGTCTTTTGCATACTGCTTGGCTTTGAAGCGACAGAGAGGATTACTCCTCTTCTTCCTCTTCCTTCTTGCCCTTCTCGATCACTTCCGGTTCGGTGCCTTCGGTCACTTCTTCGACAACTTCTTCTTCCGCGGCGACACCGGTGATGTTCACGACAAGTTCTTCTTCCGGGGTGAGGATTTCCACACCCGCCGGGACGGGCAGATCGCGCACGTAGAGGGCATCGCCGATCTGAGTCAGAGTGGCGATATCGACCACGAGGCTTTCCGGCAGGTCGCCCGGAAGGGCTTCCACGTCAACCTCAGAGAGGTTGGAAACCACCACGCCGTTGAAATCTTTGACAGCCGGCGAAACGCCTTCGAGAATGACCGACACTTTGGTGCGGATTTTCTCAGTCATCGAAACGACCTGGAAGTCGACGTGCAGCAGGCTGTTGCGGATGAAATCCTTCTGCTTTTCGCGCACGAGCGCCGAGTGCTCTTTGCCATCCAGGAGGATGGTAACAACATGCGACTTGCTCAGCGGAGCTAAAATGCGGCTCGCCTCACGGTGATCCAGCAGGATCGGGGTAGCGTCGACCTTGTAACCGTATAAAACGGCGGGCAGCTTACCCTCGCGGCGCAGCGCGCCAACT
>CALDSL010000536.1 GCA_937920255.1 uncultured Anaerolineaceae bacterium
TACCTGATCTCGCTGCGCCTGCTCGAACGGCCGGACGGCATGTTTGCGATCCTGCTGGCGTTACCAGCGGTGTGGGCCGCCGATTCGGGCGCCTATTACTTTGGCAGCCGCTTTGGGAAACACAAAATCGCGCCGCGCGTCAGCCCCGGCAAAAGCTGGGAAGGATACGCCGGCGGCATCGTCTCGGGCGTGCTGGCCGCCGGGCTGCTGGCGCTGCTCTACAGCCAGTTCGACCCCAGCTTCACTTTCGCGCGCGGCGCGATCTTGGGGCTGGTGCTGGCAGCGGTTACGCCGCTGGGCGACCTGGGCGAAAGCCTGATCAAGCGCCAGTTTGGGGTCAAAGATTCGAGCCACCTGATCCCCGGCCACGGCGGGCTGATGGACCGTATCGACTCGTGGATCTGGGCCGCCGCCATCAGTTTTTATATCCTGCAGCTCGTTTGGGTTCTGTAGTCACTTCTGATACAATTTTGTCAGGAGGGAAACATGGCAAACAGCAAGCCGACCAGAAACCTGGCGCTGGAACTGGCCCGCGTTACCGAAGCGGCCGCCCTGGCAGCCGGGCGCTACATGGGCCGCGGCGATAAAATTGCCGCGGATAAAGCCGCAGTGGATGCGATGCGGCTGGTGATGAATTCCATCCAGATGGATGGCGTGATCGTCATTGGAGAGGGGGAAAAAGACGAGGCCCCCATGCTGTATAACGGCGAGCGGCTGGGAACAGGTGAATCGCCCGCCGTCGATATTGCCGTAGACCCCATCGACGGCACGCGGCCGATGGCGCTGGGCCTTCCCAATGCCATCTCGACCGTGGCGCTGGCGCCGCGTGGCACGATGTTCAATCCCGGCCCGATTATGTACATGAATAAGATCGCCGTCGGCCCGGAAGCGCGGGATGTGATCGACATCGAAGCCCCGGTGGAAGACAACCTGTCAAAAATCGCCCACGCGCTGGGCAAGGACCTGAATGACCTCACCACCGTCATCCTCGACCGCGAGCGCCACAAAGAGCTGATTACCCGCGTGCGCACCACCGGCGCGCGCATTCTGCTCATCCCGGATGGCGATGTGGCCGGCGCGTTGATGACCGCCTGGCCAAGCGCGCACGTGGACGTGCTGTTGGGCATTGGCGGCACGCCCGAAGGGGTGATCGCTGCCTGCGCCATGCGCGCCATGGGCGGCAACATTCAGGGCAAGCTCTACCCACGCAATGCCGACGAAGCTGAACGCGGACGACAGGCCGGGTATGACCTCAACAAGGTGCTTACTATCGACGACCTGGTATCTTCCGACGATGTCTTTTTTGCTGCCACCGGGCTGACCGACGGGGTCTTCCTCAACGCGGTCAACTATTTCAAAGATGGGGCTGAGACCGACACCCTGGTGGTGCGCGGGCTGACCGGCACCATACGGCACATCATCGCCACCCACCGCCTGAGCAAGCTGGGCATGGTCAGCGCGATTGATTATTGAGAGACGGATAAAAGGGGAACAAACAGGGGCGGCTTGTCGGCCGCCCCTGCTGTGTTTCTGATGGGATCAATCTCGTGCGGGTTATTTGATGGCGTACGTAACCGTCGCCTCGACGATGATGGATAACTGCCCGGCCGAGATCGGCACATCGCTGGCAGCCTGAGCCATGCCCCTTCCGTCATACAGCGGGATGGGCGAAGACGAGTTGTTGATGCTGACATTGATAATCTCGCCCAGTTCGACGCCGGCTGCTTCGGCGATTTCCGCCGCCTGACGCTTGGCATTCTCGATGGCGGTGCGGCGCGCGCTGCTCATGGCTTCGTCCTTATTCGACACATCAAAGCTGATGCCATTGATGGCATTCGCGCCGGTGTTGACTACCGTGTCCAGCATGCTGCCCAGCTTGGTCAGGTCGCGCACGGTGACGTAGACCGAGTTATCCACCATGTAGATCACGTCGCCGGTCATCTCGCCGTTGGGGCCATACTGCTGCTGCGGGTACACGCTGAAATTCGAAGTCTGGATATCCTTCGGGTCGACGCCCAGCGCCACCAGCGCTTCGGAAACAGCCTGCGACTTGGCGTTGTTCTCTTCCAGAGCATCATTCACACTGTTACTCTGGCTGTGCACGCCGATCATTATCCGGGCGATATCCGGGGTGAGGTAAACCTGTCCCTGCGCCCAGGCGCTGATCGAACGCTGGACGGGCTGCGAGCCGGGCGAAGCCACCGGCGCGGCCTGGCATGCCGCCAGCAGTGACCCGATGACGACGATGCTGGCGATCAGTAATGCATTTTTCTTCATTCTTAGCCTCCTAAAAGCTGTGTTGCCTGAGATCAATCTATGCATATGACGCTGTAAGGCGGAAAAAGTTCCGCGAGCATGAATAACGTTCGCGCGGGAAATCAAAGCGAAAGCATCACGAATGGAACGAATACTGCGAATAGAACAAATAAATCTTAAAGAATTCGAAAAATTCGCAGTATTCGTGAAATTCGTGATGCTTATATGATAATTCACACAAAAGCGAACCGCGAAGAAGCGAAGAGCGCGCACCGTCCCGGTGTTCCTTCGGGAAAGGAAACGCGAAGAAGATTTTAAATCGCTTTTCTTCGCGTTTTGCTCGCGCTCTTCGCTTCTTCGCGGTGAAATCTTTTTGCGTGACCCGCAAGGCGCGAACGGCTTTTTCCCTCATTTCCATAAAAAAAGCCGCGGATGCAAGCCCGCGGCCAAAAAACCAAACCGGAAACATCTCAGCGCACGCGCTCGATGCGGGTGGAGCCGATGATATTCAACACCT